>JBBKXQ010000038.1:0-4033 GCA_037969565.1 Acidimicrobiales bacterium
CGACAACGTGGATCTCCGCTACAACCTCGACTACGCCGACCCGACCGGCGAACTCGGAGCCGGAACACTCCGCAGCCTGACCGGCGACCTACAATCACTCAAGGACCACCGCAACTGCATCGAAACATCCCTCAGAGCACTCGAGCTGATCGCACGACGCCACCGACCACCGTACATGCCCATGATCCCGGCATGCTCACTCACCACGTGCTCAGAACCAGTCGAGACCTACCGGACCGGTGACGGCGCACTCTGCTACCGAGGCATGACACAGATCGCCGGCACCTGGGTCGCCAAGCCCGGAACGGCACCGAAGTGCGCCCGGCATCGCAAAGCGGCGGCGAGGTGGCAGTGAAGGGTGTTCGAGATCATCCTCATCCCGCCCCCGTAGAGATCGATCTGCTGCGCAAGCTGTCCCATTGTCCCACTGAATAAACATGCAGGTCATTGCATATGCCCGCCAACTGTGCTAAGAGTACTTCTGTTCGATGCCGACCTGTCCCCCAGGACACGTCGGCATTCGCCGTTCCAGGACAGAATGATGGCCGCCACGAAACGTGAACGCACCGCACGCACCACCGGGCCATCAACGACCAGGGGCGGCAACAATGGCAGGCCAACCACACCACCGCGACCCACGATTCATCAAACTCGGCAAGACAGTCAGACAGGCAGCACAGAGAAACCCCCAAGCCATCTGCTGGCGCTGCGGACAAACCCTCACCCGCCACCCACCACACCGCAACGGCAAACCACAACAATGGCAAGCCGGCCACACAATCGACGGTGTACTCGGACCAGCCTGGCTAGACGTCGAACGCCGGCCACCCGCAGGTTCAGCATTCATCGCAGCCGAGGCCAGCCGGTGCAACATAACCGCAGGCAACGACGCTCGACACCTCAACGCCGACACCGGCTACAACTGGCCATAACCACCCAGGGTGGTGGGGGCCGGGGTCCGACGCATGATCATGCAGTCCACAGCAAGACCCGACCCTTTTCCATCTCTCTCTAACCCTGTTGGCGTAAGGGTTTGCGGGGGGTGACCTGGGGTGATGCGGTGGGGGTCCGGCGTCGACGGTGTGCATGGTCATGCATGATTGCTACGGAGGGTGAGCGATGGTCGAAGGGTTCTCGCGTCGAGCAGATTTGGAACGTGCGCGTGAGGTGTGTTGGCTGGCGCTGGATGGCGACCGCATGTTGCAACGGGCGGCGAAGGATGGCGTGGCGTACGTTGCGACGGAGCCGGCGGCGGGTCTGTTGGGGCAGCTCCGACAGATCGTGGCTGAACTGGATTCGCTGCCGACCGAGACGAAGGGGACGAAGGCTGATGAGCTCCGTGATCGCCGAGAGGCCCGTCGTAGCAACCCCGACGATTCTGTATCTCCCACCAAACGTGCACAGTCTCGCCGCAGCAACGGAAGCCATCGAATGGGGTGAGTGTTACGGTCTGACCCTTGATCCCGACCAGCACGCCACACTGCGCGCCGGTTTAGGTGAGCGGGTCGATGGTTCGTGGGCTGCGTCAGAGGTGTGCGACGTCAAGGGTCGGCAGGCCGGCAAGAACGACACGGCGAAAGTTCGCCAGGGTGCGGGTGTGGATTTGTTCGGTGAGCGGCTCATCCTTCACACAGCGCACGAGTTCCCGACAGCGAACGAGGACTTCCTGCGGTTGGTGGCGGTGTATGAGGCTTACGACGATCTGCGGAAGAAGGTTTCTCGGATCAGGTACGCCAACGGTGAGCAGGGCATCGAGTTTTTGTCTGGTGCCCGGATCAAGTATCGGGCGAGGACGGGCGGCTCCGGTCGAGGCTTCGCCGAAGCGGATTGTGTCATCTACGACGAGCTCCAACACTTACAGCCGGAGCACCTGGGCGCATCGTTCCCGACGATGTTGGCAAATCCGAACTTCCAGGCGTGGTATTGCGGCTCGGGTGGGTTCTCATTCTCTGGGCCGGCGCACTCGCTCCGGCGTCGTGCGATCCTGGGCGACGGTGGCCGGTTTGCGTACACGGAGAACACGGCGCAGATTGTCGAGGTGGTCGACGGCGAGATCGTTTTGTCCAGTCCGCTCGAGATGCTGTCGCATGAATCGCTGATGACCCATCCCGGCTATGCGAATGGTCGTGTGTCGTTCGAGGCGTTTGAGACGATGTTCTGGGCGCTCGGCGCTGAGATGTTCGGCCGTGAGATCCTGTGCATTTGGGAGTCGGAGCCGAACACGTCGACGGCCGACATGCCGATTGACACTGCTCAGTTTGCGCAGTTGGCGGACGGTCAATCCGAACCGGTGTCGGGTATCCGCATCTGTCTCGACGCCGATCCGAATCGTCAGGCGCCCGTGTTCGCTATCGCCGGCATCCGTGCCGATGGCCTGTCGCATGTGTCTGTCCGTCACCGTGTGAAGCGCACCGACGGCCGGACGGTCAAGACGCAGGTTATCGAGGCGGCAAAGAAGCTGACCGAGGCGCATGGCTGCGACCTGGTCATGCCGCCCGGTTCGCCGGCCAGAGCATGGTTGTCGGAGTTGGTGGCGGCTGGTGTCGAGGTCGATGAGATGACCGCCGGTGAGTATGCCGAAGGGTGCGGCGCGATTGTGTCGGCGGTCGAGGACGGTTCGCTTCGGCATCGTGGTCAGGCCGATCTGAATGAGGCGGTCGCCGGTTTGGCGGTTCGTTCTTCCGGTGATGTCGATGTCTGGTCGAGGCGTAAAGCGTCGGTGAACATCGCGCCGTTTGTGGCTGCGACGTGCGCGCTCGTGAGGGTGCCCGAGAAGTCATCGACGATGTCGACAGAACCCATGTTCGCAGTGACCTGATAGGAGCAGCTGTGCGTGATCTATTGTTCCTCTTTGTGCTCCTCATCGCGGCGGCGTCGGTCGTTACCGGTGTTGCCTTATGGAGCCTCCCGTCGGCGTTCATCGTGGCCGGTCTGCTGTTCGCTGGGGTCGGCTGGTTGTTCACCCTGCTCGGTGACAACGGGGACTCAACCGGTGACGTCGTTGTCGAGGTGGTGGAGTGAATTCACTGACGGCATTCAGGCGAAGCGGTTCCCTCAAGGGTTTTTCGATCATTCGCAGTACCCAGGTTGCCGACGCCGACTTCTGGCCGCATGACGAACATCTCCCTGTCTATTCGTCGTCGCTGCCTGCACATCACGAGGCGATCGGCTCGTCGTTTGATGCCTATGTTTCTGAGGCGTACAAGTCGAACGGCATCGTGTTTGCCTGCATTGGCGCCCGCGCTAAGCCGTTCTCTGAAGCCCGTTTCCTGTACCAAGAGATGGACGCAGGCCGTCCCGGTGTGCTCAAGTGGGGTGAAGGTCTAGAGCTGCTCGACAGCCCGTGGCCGAACGCTCAGACCGGTGAACTCCTGTTCCGCATGGAGCAGGACGCGTCGCTCGCCGGCAACTGCTATCTGACTCCGGTAGGGAACCGTCTTCGGCGGCTCCGTCCGAACTGGGTGACGATCGTGTCCGGTGTGCGCGGCGACGGCGACGCATCGCCGTTCGATCTCGACGCCGAAGTGCTCGGCTACATCTACCATCCGAAGTCGTCGGTGCAGGGTCACCGTGATCCGACGCCGGTGTTCCTGACACCGGAGCGCATGGTCCACTACTCACCAACGCCCGACCCCGCAGCTCAATGGCGTGGCATGTCGTGGATCACCCCGGTGCTGCGTGAGATCGACGGCGACACCGCCGCGATGAAGCACAAGCTCAAGTTCTTCCAGCACGGCACCGTGTCGAACATGGCGGTGTCGTATCCGGAGAACATGCCGCTCGACACGTTCAACGAGTACGTGCGGCTGTTCAAGCTGCACCACGAGGGCGCCGATCAGGCGTACAAGACGATCCACCTCGGTCACGGCGCTGACCCGAAGATGCTTGGCGCCGACATGAAGCAACTCGACTTCAAGGTCGTGCAGGGCCACGGTGAAACCCGGATCGCTGCTGCTGCCGGCGTCGGGGCGATCATCGCCCGGTTCTCTGAGGGGATGCAAGGTTCGTCGCTGAACCAGGGCAACTACAGCGC
>JBBKXQ010000039.1:0-4296 GCA_037969565.1 Acidimicrobiales bacterium
CCAAACGGGGTGTTCGGCGCCGCTTGGTCGACGGGTGGATCCACGCTTGCCCTCAGCGGCGGCGACTGGACCAACCACCCTGCCTGGGGTGCATGGAACGGCGCGCTCGGCGTGGCCGCTCTGAAGAACGAGACGCTGCGCCTGCTCTTCTTCAATCCCGAAGGTCTCTACCTGGGTCAGCGAACCGTCCTCGACGGCGAATTCGGGCGGCTCCGGGCGGTGCACCAAGCCGCTGACGGCAGCCTCTACATCACCACCGGCAGCGGCAACGGCACCGACCGCGTGATCGAGGTGACGCCTCGGTAGCTGACAGGCCTGATCAGAGACCGGCCTATTTCAGAGACCGGCCTACTTCAGAGACCCAGGCGGGAGGCGGCCAGCGCCAGCTTGTCGTCGGGTTGCACCATCGCCACCCGCACGTGGCCTGCTCCTTCGGGTCCGTAGAACTCGCCTGGGCTCACCAACATTCCTGCTTGTTTGGCGAGACGTTCGGTGAGGGCCCAGGCGTCGCCGTCGGGTGCGGGCGCCCACAGGTAGAAGCCGCCCTTGGGCATGGGGGCATCGATGCCGATGGTGGCCAGCATCTTCCGCCCCAGTTCGAGCCGATGCCGGTAGCGGTCGGCTTGTTCGGCCACATGGGCCTGGTCGTTGAAGGCGGCGACGGCGGCGGCCTGCACCGGACCGGGCGGCAGGAAGCCGGCATGCTTTCGGACCTCACCCAGGTAATGGACGAGGTCGGGATCACCGGCCAGGAAGCCGGCTCGGGCTCCGGCCAGGTTCGACCGTTTCGACAGTGAGTGCACGGCGACCACGCCGTCGAGGCCGTGCTGCAGAATCGACCGGGGCGGTCCGTCCCAAGTGAACTCGATGTAGCACTCGTCGGAGAACACGGGAACGTGGTTGGCCCGACCCCAGGCCGCGGCCGCTTCGAGATCGTCCATTCCGCCTGCCGGGTTTCCGGGCGTGTTCACCCAGAGACAGAGGGCCCGGGCCGCGTCGGCGGGGTCGATGGCGCTGAGGTCGATCTGCCAGTCGGCGTCGACGGGCACCGGCACGGCGCGACAGTTGGCCAGGCGGGCGCCCATGGCGTAGCTCGGGTAGCTGATCGCCGGATAGAGCACGGTGTCGAGGTCGGGTCGGCGGAGTTTCAGCCAGTGCGGCATTCCCGCCACGACCTCCTTGGACCCGATGGTTGCCTTCACGTTGGCCGCATCGAGGTCGGTGCCGGCGATTCGATTGAGCCAGGACGCCGCTGCTTCCCGGAAGGCCGGTGAGCCGACGGAGGCGGGATAGCCCCGTTCGGTGTTGGAGTGGGCGAGCGCGTGGAGGACGGCGGCCGGCGGCGGATCGCAGGGTGTCCCGATCGAGAGGTCGATCACTCCCCCGTCGTGTTCATTGGCGAGGGCCTTGATCGGATCGAGTCGATCGTAGGGATAGGGCGGTGGATCGAAGGGCTCAGTGCTATCGAGTGGGACAGTGCTATCGAATGATTCGGTGTTGACGTCGACGGAGCTCATGAGGCTGCCTTCTTCGGGGTGGGGTCGGGAACGGCGTCGACGATGAATTCGGACAGGCGTTTGGCCGAAGCGTCTTCCAGCCGGGCCGTGATTTCCATGCCGGCATCAGCCGACGTTTCGCTGATGACTTCGCCCTCGCGATGAATCGCGGCGAGCGCGTCGCCTCTCGACCAAGGGACGAAGAGTTCGTAGACCGAGGACAGCTCGCGAAGCCGATCGGCGATCGCGTCGAGCAGTTCGTCGATTCCATCGCCCCGGTGAGCCGAGATTGCGACCGAGCCGGGGTGTTGCCGGGCCAGTCGTTCGGCACCGCCGGGATTGCCTTCGGCGTCGAGGCCGTCGCTCTTGTTGAAGACGAGCAGTTCAGGAACCTCGGTGGCGCTGATCTCGGCCAGCACCTGACGGACGGCGTCCATGTTGCCCTGGGGGTCGGTGGCGGTTCCGTCGACGACGTGCACGAGCAGATCGACTTCGGCCGCAACTTCGAGTGTGCTCTTGAATGCCTCGACCAACTGATGGGGAAGTTTGCGGACGAATCCGACCGTGTCGGTGAGCAGAATCTGCTCACCGCCCGGTAGTTGGGTTTTGCGGGTGGTGGGGTCGACCGTGGCGAAGAGGCGATCCTCGATCTTGACATTTGCCCCCGTGAGGCGGCGGAGCAGGGTGCTCTTGCCTGCGTTGGTGTAGCCGACGATGGAGACGGTTCGGTAGGGCGAGCGGTGGCGGGCCTTGCGCTGATTCGCCCGCCGGGACGAGATGCCGGCGAGGTCGCGCTCGAGCTTGTGGACCCGGCGAACGAGACGCCGACGATCGACCTCGAGTTGGGTTTCGCCTGGTCCTCGGGTGCCGATGCCGCCGGCCTGCTGGCTGAAGTTCTTCTTGCCCCGGAGGCGTGGGAGTCGATAGCGAAGTTGGGCCAGTTCGACCTGGGCCTTGCCTTCGGCCGAGGTGGCGTGCTGGGCGAAGATGTCGAGGATCACGGCGGTGCGGTCGAGGGCGGTGCGTTTGCGAATGCCCTCGAGGTTGTATACCTGAGCCGGACTGAGTTCGTCGTCGAAGACCACGGTGTCGGCATCGATCGCGATCGCCGCTTCCTTGATCTCCTGCACCTTGCCCTTGCCGACGAAGGTGGCCGGATCGGGTCGGTCACGCTTTTGCGTGAGGCGGTCGAGTGCGTCGGCACCGGCGGTGTCGACCAGCAGTGCCAACTCGTCGAGCGAGGCCTGCGTTTCCAGCTCGGTGTGGGTGCCGAGGGTCATGCCGACCAGCACGATGCGCTCACGGAAGCTGCGGTCGAGGAAGCCGGCTTCGTTGTCGAGGGCGTCTCGTCCGTAGTCGACGAAGGCGCCGCGGTGGGTGCCGATGCCGTCGATCGTCTCGCTCGACGATTCGTGGTTCTGCTCGGAGTTCCCGCCGTCCGCCGTGCTGCCGTCAGTGCCTTCCTCGAAATCTGGTTCGAAGTCGTCACCCATCAAGAAGCACCGTTCCCACGTAGGCGGCTGGTCCGGTGAGGAACACCGTGGACCCGATCTCGACCGTGGCTGATCCCCCGGGCATGATCACCTCGACCCGGTCGTCGACCAGGCCCCATTTGCTGGCGGCCCACGCCGCGGCGCAGGCGCCGGAGCCGCAGGCCTCGGTGTAGCCAGCTCCTCGTTCCCAGACGACGAGACGGATGGTGGAGCGATCCTTCACATCGATCATGTGGACGTTGATTCCGTTCGGGTAGTCGGCTTCGATTTCGGGGCCGACGATGCGGGGATCATGGGAACCGGCATTGTCGACGAGAGCGACGAGGTGAGGGTTGCCGATCTCGACACCGATCTGTTTGTGCACCACCACGCCGAGGTCGGCCCATTACGCCGAGATCGGCGGCGAGTCGTTGGCCGGGCCCATGTCGACCCGCACCTGGGCCAGCGCCGCTCGACGGTCGGGCTCGACTGTGAGGGTGCGGAGGCCACCGTCGGTGCGGATCGTGAAGGTGTGTTCTTCGTTGATTCCGAGATGCATGGCCAGGGCCTGACCGAGACAGCGGAGACCGTTGCCCGACACTTCGGGTCGGCTGCCGTCACTGTTCCAGAGGGTCATGGCCCAGAGGTCGTCGGCCAGTCGCTCACCCATGATCAAACCGTCGGCCCCGATGCCACGGCGGCGATCGCACCAGACGATGGCGTCGGTGGCCACCAGCGAGCGCGGCGGGTCGAGAGCGATCAGGAAGTCGTTCCCGAGGCCGTGATGTTTGGTGGCCGAGATCGTGAGCCGGTTCGTGATCGGCGAGGTGGAAGTGGGTGCCGGTGCAGTCAAGGACAACAGTCTCTCACCATCAGGGGCATTCCTCCCACCAGGTTTCCACTTGATCCAACAAATCGGGGGCGTCGGAGGGGAACCATTGGATGCGGGGATCACGGTTGAACCAGCGTTGTTGGCGCCGGGCGAAGCGGTGCGTGCGGAGTCGGGCCGTCTCCAGTGCCTCGTCGAGCGAGCACTCGCCCCGCAGGTGAGCCGCCAGTTCCTTGTAGCCGAGCGCTTGCCCGGCGGACCGGGACAGGCCTTCCGGTCGGGCCAGCAATGCTTCGACTTCGGACAGGAAACCGTCGACGATCTGCTGCTCGTAACGGGCATCGATTCGGGCGTCCATCACGTCTCGCTCGACTCGCAGGCCGGCCAGTCGAAAACGGATTTTCGGGTAGGCATCCATGCCAGGGCCGAAGGACGAGAAGGGTTGGCCCGAACCGAGGCAGACCTCGAGAGCCCGAAGGACTCGGCGCCGATTGTTGGG
>JBBKXQ010000040.1:0-11889 GCA_037969565.1 Acidimicrobiales bacterium
GTTGACGAGACCCTGCTGGCAGAAAAACTGATTCCAGAGCTAACCATCGACGGCGAACACTTCCTCGTCAACTCAGTGGACTTCAAAGTTCTCATGGCGGCTGCAGTTACTGGCAAAATAGAAGCTCGCTACCTGGCTGCACAACTCAAGCCCTTCTACGACCGTGCGCAGTCACTAACTACATATGAGCCAGACGCGATCAGGTCAGCAGTGAAGAGCCAGTAGGACTGCATCGACAATTACTTGTCGACCGAACCCTTTTTTGTGTCGGAGGAGCTTGACCTATTTCGCCACACCGCAATCAGCGCGCCACCAACTCACCGTCCTACGTCGCCAGATCAACCGACCCACGATCAACGAGGACGACCGGACCCTGCTCGGCGCCATCGCCGCTGCACTCCCCAGCCCAAGCCGAACAGGCTGGATCGTCACACCTGACACCCTGCTCCGATGGCACCGACGACGCATCACCAGACAACTGGACACAGACCACCCGAGGACCGGGACTACCGCCGCATCCATGGCGAACTGGCTGGCCTTGGCGAATTGCGCACCGAAGATCAACAACGGCGCTCGTCCAGGTTCTTCGGCTAGCTCGTTCGGTCCAACCTGCTCGAGCCGGCGCACTATCTCGTCGGGCGGAAGCCCATGCGCCAGATCCGTGTCAAGCCGTCGCACACACTCACGGCTTCGAGCGCCCACCATGGGGCCTCGCGAGTGGCTGCCGGAAGCGTCATCGAACTTCTTTGGACGCGAGCGACTGCGTCCGTCGTCCAGCAACAGTTTGCGACGTTGCACCAAGTCGGTAGCGCGCAACGTCAACCACGTACCCGGTAGGGACCTCCGGCACTACAACCACGCCGGGCTGGCATCTACGTTTGGAATGCCAGCGCCGTTAGCTACCCGTGCAGGCGGAGGTACACAACCGATGCATCGATTCACCAATATCCTGTTCAGTCCCCTAGGCGACAAAGACAACGCCGCCGCGGTCCGCCGGGTCTCAGAGCTAGCGGACCAGAACGGTGCCAAGCTCACGCTGTTGGGGGTCGTGCCTGAACCAACCGGCTTCCAGCGGGCCCTTCATCGGCTGCATTTCTTCGACGACGTTCAAAACGCCGAGATTGCAGCAATGACCAAACGGGTCAACCGCTGGGCGTCCAAAACCAGCGCACCCCCGATCGAAACGGCAGCCACCCTCGGAAGTCAGGCCCTCGAAATCATTGACCGTACGATCGTGCAAGGCCACGACCTTGTCGTCGTCACCACCGACGAGGACCGCCACGACAAAGCAACAATTCAACGGCTTCTACGGAAATGCCCCTGCCCTGTCTGGATCATCCGCCCTACCAGGGCCCGGATACAACGAGTGCTCGCTGCGGTCAACCCCGACCCCGACGAAGCAGAACTCAACCGCACTATTCTCGAACTGGCGTCCTCGATGGTTGAACGCTTCGGCGGGGAACTCCACCTGGTTCACGCCTGGGAACTCTACGGAGAAGCGACGATGCGGTCCTCGGCATTCGTCCACACCACACCGGCAGATCTTGACAGGTATCTCAAGGAGGAACGAGCGACTCACGCCCGTGCCATCACCGATCTCCTGACCGCCACCGGCCTTCGCGACGCCGCGTGGAAGATCCACCTCGACAAAGGACGACCAGAGGATGTTGTTCCTCAGATCATCACAAAGTCTCGAGTCAATCTATTGGTAATGGGGACACTCGCACGCACCGGGATCCCAGGCGTCCTCATCGGGAACACGGCCGAGAAGATCCTCGATGAAGTCCGCTGCTCCGTTGTCGCAGTGAAACCTCCCGGCTTCACTTCGCCGCTCGCCTCCGCTGCCAGATGATCGAATTCTCGCCACCGCAACCGCCAATCGATCCCAGGCCAGACCAGTGGCTGCGATGAGCGCGTGACCACCGCTCTGTGGATAGGGGCCGTCGTAGGCGGTCTCGCCCTCACCGTGATGGGCAGCCGATCAGCGGTCACCGACGCCACCAAACTCGTCAAAGGGACCCGGCTTCCGCCGTTCTTCGTCGGCATGACCCTGCTCGCCCTCGGAACCGATCTGCCAGAAATCGCCAACTCAATCGTCGCCTCCTATACCAACCATGGTGACGTCAATGTCGGCGACTCGATCGGCTCGACCGCGACCCAACTCACCTTGGTCCTCGGCCTGCTCCCCTTCGCCGGCTTCGCAATACCGCTCGGTGCACGCGGCTCCCGCCTTCTCCGAGGCCAACAAACAACGGCCTGGCTCACCGCCATCTCGCTGCTTGGCGTAGCGGTTCTTGTGCTTGACGATCACCTCGGCCGACTCGACGCCGCACTCCTGATCGGCGTCTGGATCGCGGGATCACGACTCGTCTACGGCAGCACCCGCACCGACCCCCAACTCGCGTTGGAGGCCCGGGTAGGCAACCGGGCCCGCCTCATCGGGCATCTCCTCATCGCTATCGTCGCCATCGGAGCCGGTGCCACCCTCGCCGTAACCGGCATCATCGAGCTGGCCGAACTGTTCGGCGTACCCGAATTCATCGTTGCGTTCTTTGGCGCCTCGATCGGGACCTCCCTCCCAGAAGGAATCGTGGCCTACACCGCCTTGAAACGAGGCGAAAGCGCCCTCGCGATCGGCGATGTACTCGGATCCTCATTCGCCGACGCCACCCTGTCCATCTCCATGGGACCGCTCCTGTTCCCAACCGTCATCGACGGTGACCTCGCCGTCACCGCCGCCCTCGTCACCGCAGCAGCAGCAGCCGTCGTCGCCCTCCTCTTCAGCCGAGGAGGCGAACATCGACGACGAGACGGGACGATCCTCCTCATCGTCTACGCAGCCACTTGGCCAATCCTCCTCTAGACCGCCGTGGCCACACGAGTCGTCTGTCGCCGCGAAATTTGTTGGCAAAGGCTTCTGCCGTTGTGGGCGATTGCTTCGCATCGTCGCTGACTAATACCACCAGGTCAGCGGAAGCATCACGGACTTCGTTTATGGGCTCGACGATGCGCCGGCCCCTGCGGACAGCCACTGTGACGTCGATTCCCCCCGTGGTGACATTGGAAACGAACCGTTCCAGCAGCGCCCGGCGTTCTTGGATGCGCTGTTCCTCGGTGATGTGTCCGCCTCGGCCGCGCGAGAGCCATCTCGGTGCCGGCTCGGCGACGTCAATCACGTGGAGGGAGCCACCGACCCGTTGAGCGAGCTCAATACAGCGCCGCAGACCCACTGCAGCGCCATCTCGGGCCTGGATAACCACTCCGATCCTGGATGGCACCGACACCTCCGATCGACAGCCAGCCTGCAGCTATGCGGACCGGTGCTCAGCCTTGCCGGCAGAGGGCTTCCGGCGACAGGGACTCACGTCACTTCGTCTCCGGGGGGCATCGCCATCGATGCCGGATCGTTCACTACCGCTGGGGTGATGCGCACTGAGAGGATCGATCGATGGCCCGTCGCCGCCACTTCGATCTCGGTGCCCTCGATTTCGACTGTCTCGCCAACCTTGGGTATGTGACCGAGGTGATGGAGCACGAGACCAGCGATCGTGGAGTAGTCCCCTTCAGGCATGTCGAGGCCGAGGTCGACGAGGTCGTGAACGGGGAACGATCCGGCAAGCACAAGGCCGCCATCGGCGTCGTGACTCACGGCGAGGAGGTCCGGGTCTTCCTCGTCGTAGATTTCGCCGACGAGTTCCTCGATGAGATCCTCGATCGTGACGATTCCTGAGGTGCCTCCGTACTCGTCGACAACTACCGCCAGTTGGGATCGGTTGGTCTGAAGTTGTCGCAGGGCCTCGAGGACGGAGACTGTTTCGGGAAACGCGAGGAGTTGAGTGGTGCGCTCGCCAGTAACACCGTCGTTCTCGAGTAGGTCGCGTAAATGGACCTGCCCAACGGGATGGTCCAGGGTTTCATTCATGACGGGCGCCCTGGAGTGGCCAGTCGTTCGGAGAAGCTCT
Organism: Acidimicrobiales bacterium; assembly: GCA_037969565.1. GTDB lineage: Bacteria > Actinomycetota > Acidimicrobiia > Acidimicrobiales > SZUA-35 > SZUA-35. The sequence goes on from JBBKXQ010000040.1 coordinate 3,963, forward strand.
CGGGCGTCCTCCACGGGAAGGGTCGCGTCGATGGCCACGACGCGGTTACGCGGCACCAGGACGTGGCGAAGCGGCCGTCCGGCGATCTCGATGGCGCCGGCCATGATCTGGCGCTGCGCTTCGGTAAGGGTTGGCTGGGCCTCGACCAAGCCAACGATCTCGGCGTCGGTGATGTCGTCACGGTGACGTGCCGGGTCGCCGCCGGCGGCGCGGACCAAGAGGTCGGTCAACTTGCTCAACAGGATGATGACGGGCCTGGTGACGGCGATGAACCCGGAGATCGGACGTGCCATGCGCAAGCTCCAGCGTTCGGCGCGCTGCATGGCCAGTCGCTTGGGGACCAGTTCTCCGAGCACCAGCGTGACCAGCGCCAGCAGCACTGTCACCACCGCGACCGCTGCTGGTCCGGCATAGCGTCCGCCCCCGAAGAGATCGGCGACTGGTTCGCTGATCGACACCGCTGCAGTCGCCGACGCGAGAAAGCCAGCCAGGGTGATTCCGAGCTGAACAGCGCCGAGATACCGGTTCGGATCTCGTGCCAACCGAACCACCCGCTCGCCGCTGCTCCCGGCGTCCGCGAGGCCTTGCAGCTGCCCCTCCCGTAGCGACAGGAACGCCATCTCGGCACCCGCGAACATCGCGTTGACGCCTACAAGGACGCCAACAACGCCCAAGTCAAACCAGAGCTCACTCATACACACCGTCCCAGCAACTCTCGCCGTTTGTCACGATACGCCCCGAAACCTGAGCCTCCCCGAGACGCAGCTCATCAGCGCCGAGAACAGCCAGAGCGGCCTCGAGGCTCACTGAAACGGGCACTATTCTGTCGAAGCCGACCGTAGTGAAGTCGTCGCAGCGATTCCCGCCCGCGAACAGTCGGTGCCAGAGCACGCTCAATTGGGCCCGTTGGTTCGTTGGTCATGTCATCTCCAATGCGTTGCAGTGGTGTTCATCCAGCGGTGTCGCTATCGCTTCCATTGTGCTGACACAGGCACGCGTCGGCAGTGGCGGAAACCCTGCCACGAACGCGTTGCCAGCTACATTCGCGAAGTGGTTCGCATCGCCCACGGCGGCAGCCTTGAGTAGTTCGCCCCCAACAAGAACGTGGCCACGAACCGGTTCAAGGTCCTTCGTATGACATCTTCAGCTACAGCCGAGCCATCGCTTGATCGGACGATCACGCTACCTGCCCTCGTCTTGTATGGGCTTGGTGTGACGATCGGCGCTGGCATCTTCGCCCTAATCGGCGAGATCCTCGGTCTGGCCGGCGACAACGCCCCGCTGTCGTTCCTCGTCGCTGGAATCCTGGCCGGCTTCACCGGGGTGTCCTACATGATTCTCGTCGGTGCATTTCCCCGAGCCGGCGGCGAGGCGGTCTACGTCACCCAAGGACTCGGACGAGCAGCCGGGCGGGTGACCGGGCTGGCCGTGGTAATCACCGGCATCATCACCGGCGCCGTCGTTGCCCTGGCCTTCGCCGGCTATGTTGCGACGCTCGTCGACGTCCCCGAACGGATGACTGCTGTCGCTCTCGTCATCGTCTTGAGCGCTGTTGCCTGGTGGGGTGTACGCGAGAGCGTCAGCCTCGCTGCTGTTGTCACCCTGCTAGAGGTCGGCATTCTGGTCGTCGTGATCGGGTTCGGGTTCGACCTGCTCGACACCCCCAACCTGGCCAGCGACGCGTTCGTACCGTCGCTCGACACCGCCGTGATGTCACCAATTTTGGCTGGTTCGGTCATCGCGTTCTTCGCGTTCGTCGGATTTGAAAACATCGCCAACCTGGCAGAAGAGACCGTCAACCCAAAACGAACGGCCCCAATCGCCATCGTCACCGTCCTCATCGTCAGCGTGGTGATCTACCTCCTGCTGTCTCTCGTCGCAGTCGCAGCCCCAGACCGAGCCGCCATCACCGAATCGTCGGCACCCATGGCCACACTGTACGAACAGGTCAGCGGCCGCAACCCCAACCTGGTGGCCGCCATCGCCGCCATAGCCATGCTCAACGGCATACTCATCCAGGTCGTGATGGCCGCCCGAGTGTTGTACGGCATGGCCCGCGAAGACCTGATCCCTGCGTTCTTCGCCCACGTTGACGCCTCACGACAAACACCAGCCCGAGCAACAGTCACCGTGACCGCTGCGATCATCGCGCTGATCCTGTTCTTCCCCCTCGTTCAACTGGCCAGGATCACCAGCCTCGTCACCCTCGTGGTGTTCTCACTCGTCAACAGCGCACTGTTCGTCCTCGGCCGACGAAAAGAGGTCACCTCCATTGGTCTCTCCCGATTCGTGGGCCTCATCGGAGCCGTGCTCTGTACCGCCCTCGCCGCGTGGCAAATCTCCGACGGACTGGCCTAAACCGACCACCTACCGACACACCTAGCGATCGAGCACCGCACCGGCCCGATAGTCACGTCCTGGCAGCGCAACGACCCGTCGCAAAGAGGCACCTATCGAGACGACAGGCGGCGCTCGCAGCGCCCTGGATGCCATTGGCAAGCGACACCCCTGAGGTGACCTAGCGGCTCGCTGCTGCCTGTAGATAAGCAACAATCTCGGGCACCTTGTCGAGCGTGGTGTGGCCTCCCGGGTAGAGGTCCAACCTTGTCTCGATTCCAGCGTCCTCGAGTCGTAGGTCGAGGAGTTGGCCGGCATCGACCTGGTCGACGACGCCATCGGCGAATTGATCGAGTCGCTCGAGATCGGCCTGGATCGAGCCGTCGGGATCGCGTTGCGCGAACCAACCGGAATCATCAGACGGCTCGCCGATTGTTCTCGGGGTCGTGCCGTTCTCGCTTACCCAAAGGTGAAACTGGGCGTCTGCACCGTGTTCCCACGACCTCGGCCCGATCAGTGCGGCGACCCGCTTCTGGATCGCCTCGGGCTCAGACGCAAATGCGGCGTCGAAGTTCTCCGAGTGCAGCCACGCCTCAACATCCCCAAGCACAAAGCCGACTACCGGTGTCGGCAGCTGGTCGGTTTCGCACCCAAGAATGGGTTCGACTCTCGGGTCTTGGGAGGCGAACAGCAGCGCAGCGCCAGCGCCAGCTGAGAAGCCGTCGATGACGGTGTTGGTTGGATCACCTCCATACTCGGATGCGTTCTCTTGGGCGAAGGCGATCGCGCAGCTCACGGTGTTGTCCCATGTCTCGAAGGTCGTGCCGGTGATGGGGAACGGGTTGCCGGCGATCCATGTTGGCGTGAACACCACCATCTCCTGGGTTGCGGCCGCTTCTGCGACGGCGGCCGTTTCCGTCATGTCCTTGCCCTCGTTCCCCAGGCCATGGAACGATACGACGACCGGCCAGGGCCCGTCGCCCGCTGGCGTGAACACGTCCATCGAGAGCTCGACCCCATCGATCGTCATGTACACGATGTCGGAGGTCTCGCTGAATGCCGGCGGGTCGGTCGTGAGCGCTGTAGCTGCCGCCGTCGAAGTCGGGGTCGGGTCGCTTTCGACCATGGCATCCGTGGCGAGTTCTGCAAGAGCAGCCTCATCCACCGCTGCTTGGCCGGACGTATCGTTTCCCCCTGATCCGCACCCACTGAACAACACTGCGGCGACGGTGAGTGTGGAGATGGCGACAACAAGTCGCCTCGGATCGATGCTCGTGATGTCCTTCATGTTCTGGTCCTCTGTTCGGCGACCCCGCAAGAAGTTCAGGGCCGGATGTCTCTGAGGACCATCACTCAGCGTCCATAACGGAACATTTCAGGCAGCTAGGGTCGAGTGTTAACAAGTCTGAAATTGGGGGGTGGAAGTGTGGCTGACATGGACTTTTGTGCCCTCGGCCCCCTCGTGGTGTTGCGTGACGCCGAAGCTGTCGACCTCGGTCCACCAAAGCAGCGAGCCCTTTTGGCTCTCCTTCTGATCAACGCGAACCATCCGCTTTCGATCGAGCGAATTCTCGATGAGCTGTGGGGAGATGAAGGCGCCGACAAGGAGAACGCACTTCGGGTTCACGTGTCACGGTTGCGTTCTGTTCTCGACCCTGAACGGTCACGGGGTGAGGCTTCGGTCTTGGAGACCCAGGGCAGGGCCTATCAGTTGACCATCGATCCCAACCACTTCGATGTCGTGCGGTTCGAGGACCTGGTGGCGCAGGGCACGGCCCTGCTGTCCAGCGACGCCGGCGCCGCGGCCGAGAGCCTCGCCGCCGCGTTGGAGTTGTGGAACGGGCCTGCGTTCGACGACTTTGCCTACGACGACTTTGCTCGAGCTGAGAGCGACAGGCTGAACCAGGCGCGTGCGTCTGCCTTCGAAGACCGGATCGAGGCCGATCTCGCCCTGGGGCGCGCCGGTGAGCTCGTCAGTGAACTGGAGACCCTGCGCGGGGCGCACCCGCTTCGTGAACGCCTCGTCAGCCACCAAGCATTGGCGCTCTACCGTTCCGGTCGTCCCGCCGACGCACTACGGGCGATCGATCGATTTCGCCGACATGTCGGCGAGGAGCTGGGCATCGACCCTTCACCGCGGCTCCTCCGGCTCGAAGAGCAGGTTCTTCTGCACGACAGCAGCATCCAACCCAGGAGCACAAGCACGACCAGCAGTCTTGGTCCGACACCCACCATCTCTAATCCGTTCAAGGGGCTCCGACCGTTCGGCACCGACGATGCCGCCAACTTCTTCGGTCGAGATGCTTTGGTCGCCGAGCTTCTCCGAACACTCGGCAACGATCAGCGGCTCGTTGCGCTGGTGGGTGCGAGCGGGTCGGGCAAGTCGAGTTCAGTCCGTGCCGGTCTCATTCCCGCACTTGCCAAGGGAGCCATCGCCGGATCGGACCAGTGGCTCGTCGCGAACATGATGCCCGGCGCCCACCCCTTCGCCGAACTCGAAGCGGCCCTGCTCCGAACGGTGCTCGACGGCCCGGCCAACCTCGACGAACAGCTTCGAGACGGCGACGCCGGACTGGTCCGAGCAGCGCTGCGGGTATTCCCTGACAACGACGCACGACTGCTGCTCATCATCGATCAGTTCGAGGAACTGTTCACGATGGTCGAGGACGAGACCGTACGCAGCCGTTTCCTCTCGAACCTGGTGACCGCCGTCGACGACCCACATAGGCGAATCATGGTCCTCGTCACTCTCCGCGCTGACTTCTATAGCCAGCCACTCCAACACCCCGAGTTCGGAGCGAGGCTCGGGAACGGAATCGTCAACGTCACACCGCTGAGCGCAGAAGAGCTCGAAGCGGCCGCGCTCAAACCGGCCGAACAGGTCGGAGTTGGGATCGAACCGGCATTGCTCGGCCAGCTCATTTCCGACGTCGGCAACCAACCCGGGGCACTCCCGCTGTTCCAGTACGCGCTGACCGAGCTTTTCGATCGTCGTTCGGGGAATCTTCTCCAAGCCTCGACATATCGGTCCATGGGAGGTCTGGGAGGTGCTCTCCAGCGCCGAGCGACCGACCTGTATGAAGATCTGGACGACGCGCAACAAGAGGCAGCCCGCCAGCTGTTCCTGCGCCTGGTTTCGATCACCGAACACGATCGCCGCAGCCGCCGACGAGTCGCGGCCCGAGAGGTGGCATCGCTCGCGGTCGACACGGTGACGATGCACGACGTGATCCGCCAGTTCGGCGAGCACCGCCTGCTCTCGTACGACTCCGACCCACTCACCGGTGCCCCCACCGTGGAGGTGGCGCACGAGGCCCTGCTCACGTCGTGGCCCACAGTCGAAGGGTGGATCGACGAAAGTCGCGACGACCTCCGCCGCCACGGATCGCTGGCAATGGGAGTGCGGGAATGGGAACTCGCCGATCGAAACCCCGACTACCTCCTCACACCGGCCCGACTCTCGGAGCACAACGCCTGGAGCCAGTCGTCGCGCATGTCGCTCAACACCGCTGAACAAGCCTTCGTCGATGCCAGCTCAGATCAAGTCGAAGAACAACAAGCAAAGGAGCAACGCCGCCTGCAGCACGAGACCCGGTCCCGTCGTCGACTGTGGGGCCTGGTCACCGCATTGGCCGGCTCCCTCGGAGTAGCCGCACTGTTCTTACTCGGGGCGTTCGCCGGCAACGACGACCCGGCCGTCATGTTCTTCGCCAACCGCTTGGACGACCAATGGTTCGCAAACGTCGGAACAGGACTGGACCGAGCCGACCGTGAGCTCGACATGGAACTCATCAACGTGAGCTGGCGAGCGGACCCTGTCGCAGAGTTCCGAGAACTAGCCGCATCCGGACCGAAATACATCATCATCAGCGAATCCATCACAATCGCCTTCGACCCGACGGTCGTCGACGACTTCCCAGACGTGCAGTTCGGCGTCGTCGACGGGACAGTCTCGGGCCCAAACGTGACATCGGTCGGATTCGCGAACGAAGAAGGCGCCTATCTCGCCGGCGTCGCCGCTGCATTGAAGACCGAGACAGGGACCGTCGGTTTCATCGGCGGCTCAGACGAGCCAGAGACCGAGGCGTTCCGGGCGGGCTTCGAAGACGGAGTCCACTCGGTCGACACTGCCATCACCGTGCTTGCGACCTACGTCAACCAATTCGACGACGTCAACGGCCACGGCCGGCCAGACCTTGGCGAGGCGCGTGCAACGGCCCTTTACGAGCGCGGCGCCGACGTACTCTTCGCTGCGGCCGGAACGTCAGGCCTCGGTATGTTCACGGCCGCCGCCAGCCAATCCGACGTCATGAATCGGCACCTCTGGGCAATCGGGGTGGACAACGACCAATGGTTCGAAGTCAAGCCCCAAGAACAGCCCCACGTGCTCACATCGATCGTCAAACGGGGCGACCTCGCCGCGTTCCGACTCGTTGAGCACATGCTCGACGACGGGCCGACGGGAGTCGCATTCGAATTCGGAGTCGCCGAGGGCGGCTTCGACTACTCGACCCAAAGCGACGGCCTGACCACAGAGATCGCCACGCAGTTGGACCAAACCGTCGCTGACATCGCCGAGGACCGAATCAACGTGCCAATCGTTGCGATTGGACCGACGCTCACACTCGACCTCGCTGGCGACGAGATCGACGTGCCGCGCGGGGTCGACGGCTTCGACCTTCGCGTTCCGATCCCTCCCGGCACCTACGAACTCCACGCGCTCGGGACGCCGTTCACTCTCACCATTCCGGAGGACTGGTCGATGGCTGACAACATCCCAGGCGCGACCGGATTCATCGAACCCTTGTCCGGCCGGGGGGAGTTGTGGTTCTTTCGACCGACCCTGCTGGCAGACCCGGCGCAACCCCAAGCAGATGTGGGCGACCAGACCTGGTGGCCACTCGACGACATCGACGGATGGCTCAGCAACCTGATCGACGACATCGTGACCACTGGCCCCGAACGAACCGAGATCGGCGGAAGAAGCGCCGTCTACTTCGAAGCCGAACCGGCCAATTCCGTATGCGGAGGGCTACCGCACTGTGCGGGTTTCGTCATCAACACGTTCCTCGGCCCATCGGCAGTCAGCGCCTGGAGCTTCGAACCCGGCAGCGTCGACCGTGTCTGGTGGGTCGACGGAGGCGACGAGGCACCCTTCGTCATCATCGCCAGCGCTCTCGCCGACGACCTCGAATTCCAGAACAGAACGGACGAACTGCTCGCCAGCCTCGAAATCGGCGAACCACTGCCCCACCCGGCTGTCGACCAGTAGCAATCTTCCGCTCTGCTGCGGATGCTCGCATTTTCGAGCTCTGGCGACGACTCGGGCGCCGCGCCCAGGCCCGAGGCGCCCCCGGTGACGACGGTGGTTTGCATCCCCGCATCCTGCCGTGCCGAGAGTTCCTCGCCGAGCACGGGTGTGCCTGCGCATCTACGCTCGGGGTGTGCCCGAATTCACCTGGCGAGCGGCCAACGACGCGACGCCCGAGGACGTCGAGGCGGTGTTCGACGCCGGTGGCGCCCGCAAGTGCCGCTGCCAGGCGCTCAAGGTCCCGGGGTGGATCTGGCGCGACACCACCCAGGAGCAGCG
>JBBKXQ010000041.1:0-19567 GCA_037969565.1 Acidimicrobiales bacterium
GCCGCCATGTACGACGCCAAACGAAGCCAGCTCGGCCTCGCCTGGTATGACAGCGCGCACGACCACGATGCACCTCGTCTCCACGAGCTGTCCCTGTCGATCCGACAGGCCATCGAGGAGGAGGAGCTCACCATTCATCTCCAACCGAAGATCGCCGTTTCCGATGGTCGACTGGTTGGTGCCGAAGCCCTCGTTCGGTGGACACACCCGATTCATGGGCCGATCTCGCCAACGGAATTCATGCCGCTTGTCGACCAAGCGGGTATGACTCCTCAGTTGGCCAGGATCGTGCTCAAACACAGCATGGTGGCAGCCAGAGAACTGCGCAGGCAAGGGTGCGACATTCCCATCGCGGTGAATCTCACACCACGTGACCTTCTCGACCCGAGCCTCCCTGGATACATCCAACAACTGCTCACCGACGACAACCTCGACCCGTCAGCGCTCATCGTGGAGATCACCGAGGATGCGATCATCGTCGATTTCGACACGAGCGTCGCAATATTGAGACGACTCCGGGCCATGGGGATCAAGGTGGCCATCGATGACTTCGGCACCGGCTATTCGTCTCTGCAACATCTTCACCGTCTTCCCTGTGATCAACTGAAAATCGACCGCAGCTTCGTCGAGCGACTCAGCACCGACGCCAGCGCCGTGGCGATCGTTCGGGCGGCAACCGCCCTCGCTCACGAACTCGGCCTGAGCACCGTGGCCGAGGGTGTCGAAGATCAGGCCACACTGCGCATCGTCGCCGAGTTGGGATGCCAAGAAATACAGGGTTTCCACATCAGCCGACCGCTTCCTCCGACCGATTTCTATTCGATGGCACTGGACTGGAACCCCGCCTCGTTCACGGCTCAACTCGAGATCGAAACGACCGAGTTGAGTCGCTGATCGACTTCGCGGCGGGGCCGATCAGACTTCTTTCACGGTGGTGAGCGCGTAGTCGATGAGCGTGCCATTGAGCTCCACGCCGTGTGCCTGCTTGGCATGCTCGGCAACCAAGGCCAGAAGCTCGTCTTTCGATTCAGCCTTCGTCACGGCTTTGCAGTCGGTGACCCCGACGCTGTGGCAAGAGAATTCGAGAGTCATGATCGTTCCTGTCGTCGAAGTGAGCTGTCGATGGGTTCAAGCGGCCGAGGTTTGATCAAGACTGGCTGCCACCGCATCCAGCGTGTCGGCGACGGCTTCGAGATCGACCTTGATGGGGGTGAGGAGTTCGCCGAGTGGTTCGGTTCGATGGGCGATGGCTCGAACGCCGAAGGTGATCCGGCCGAGTGAGTCGTTGACGGCCCGGAGCACGAGCACCACCCGGAGGAGGTAATAGGCCAGAGCTACGCAGAGCACCAAGACGATGATGATGGTGACGATTGCGACGAGTGGCATCAGTTGTTCCCTTCGAGCACTGGGTGAGTCAGCACTGGGTGAGTCAGCACAGATCGGGTCCTCACAACAGTGGCCCGGCCGCCTGGACATAACGAACGGCGAGCCCCTTGGCCGCTGACACCAGATCGCGGGTGTCGATGATGGCGGGTACCGGCTCCAGGTTCGCGCTCAGGTAGACCCCGTGTTCGAGGATGTCCTCCGCGTATCGCTGAATTTCCACCGCCGGCCTGATCACCCGATTGGCCAGAAGGACAACGAGTGGCACCACGACGAACAAGAGTGCTGCGTTTGCAATCCACCAGAGCCACATGTGTTTGTCCTTGGTACGCGTGCGTCGGCTGAGACTAGCTGCAAACTACATCTAGGTCGAGCAGATCAACGATCGTTTCGATTGCCGTCACGGCGGGCGAGTTCGGATTGTGATCGACGGGCGACACACCCTGCCGGTCGGATTCCACGATTGCAGAATCACTGGGGATCATCACGATCTGCTCGCCGGCGAAGGCCGACTCGAGCACGGTTCGGTCGTCCTCGTCGGCGACCTTGTTTCCGACGACGATCACCCGCCCCTGCTGATTGTCGGTTGCTGCCGCCAACGCCCGCCGACCCACGTCGATCGAGCGGGGCGTGGGCTCGACCACCACGAGTGTGTAGTCGACGGCCGCCTCGGCGAGGCGCGTCAGCGTGCCGATACCGGCTTCGAGGTCGGCCACGATGATCGTGCCCAGATCAGGGACGGAGCCGAGCAACTGCTCGGCGGAAAGGCCACATCACGGTCAACCAGGTTCGGGATTCTCGATCCGAGTGATCACCGTCAGTCGTACATCGTCGGGAGCATCCGTGCCGTAGTGCTCGACGATCTCGGCCCAGGTGATTGCGTGTTCGCTGGACCCCTCGTCGACCTGCTCTCGCAGAGTCACGAGTCGCTCGGTTTCGAGGTCGCCGACACCGAGTGAGAGTCCCAGATTTGGGTTGGTGTCGCAATCGAGTGCGACCACCTGTCCTCCCCGCCGGCTGAGACCTCGGGCCAGAACAGCGCTCACGGTGGTCTTGCCCGCTCCGCCCTTGCCGACCACAGCGATCTTCATGTTCCGACCTCCTGGCGCAGACGATACGTCAGTTCGATCGACTCCACCAGAGCACGCGCTCCGGCGACGAAATCAGATTCGGGTTCGGCATCGAGCGGAGCCAGGTTGCAACGTTCAGCCTGGATCATCGCCTCGGACCACGGCGAAGCGGCATCGACGGCTCGACCGAGACGGTCAGCGATCCACGCGACGTCGCCCCGGTCGCGCACCTTGTTGGCCACGACCAGGATCGATTCCGGACCCCACGCCGCCGACGAAAGGGTCAGGAGGCGACGAGCGGAGTGGAGCGATTTCACGGTGGGCTCCACCACGACGATGACGAGATCGGCGTACTTCCCCCAACCCGCCATGGGCTGTCGGGTTCCGCCGGGGAGATCCCCGACGATGTCGTAGAGATCAGCGGGGAGTTCCCGTACTGCTTGGCTCCACGCATGTTGGGCCCGTTGGATGGTGGCGATGCTCCCCCACAGGTTCCCGAACTGGAGGTAGCGAACATCGTCCGGTCCGACTGGGGCGTATTGCTCGACCAAACCTGCCGCGTCCAAGCCGGGGCGGAGGACCCATCGAGGCCCGTCAGCCGCTCCCTCGACGACGACATCGTCCGGAATCGGCCGATCGACGACCTGTACGCCCAAGGCGTAGGCCAACCCCGGCACGGGATCGGAATCGATGGCGAGAACGTTTCGATGGTTGCGTCCGAAGAGCCTCGCCACTGTGCCGGCCAGCGACGACTTGCCTGCGCCACCCTTGCCAACGAACGCAATCCGCATCATCGGGCAACCCTATATCCCGATGCATGTCCCGATGCCGGCCGATCCATCGGCGGCACCGGCTGCAACCCACAGACCCCATCGGGCTATTGTCGGCCAGACCGGAACCACCAATGACACGGCACCACCAATGAGAAGACCAATGACGAGGAGGCACCAGCGATGAAAATCGGCGTGGTTGGCAAGGGCGGGGTCGGAAAGACCACCGTGAGTTCGCTGCTGGCCCGTAGCTTGACCGAACGGGGCCGACGGGTGTTGGCGGTCGACACCGACTCCAACCCGAACCTCGGCTTGTCGCTCGGACTGGATGCTGCACAAACCGATGCGATCCCGACGGTTCCTCGTTCGATGATCGTCGGGCAACGCGGCGACCTCACGGTGAGTGAGTTGATGGCCGACTTTGCGCGGCCGACCCCCATGGGGGTTGCACTCATGTCAGCCCTCCGAGTCGACGAGGCAGGGGCCGGTTGCACCTGTGGCGGGCACGCCACAGTGCGAAGCCTCCTCGGCCAGGCACTCGACACCGAGGTCGAAGACACGATCATCGACATGGAGGCCGGCATCGAACACCTCAGTCGGGCTGGTGGAACGCTGGCCCATGCCGATGTTCTCGTGCTGGTCGTCGAACCGAGCCGCAAGTCCGTCATCACGGCCCAACGAACGATCAAACTCGCCCGTGAACTCGGAATCGGATCCTGGGTCGGCGTCGGCAACAAGGTCGGTGACGCTTCTCTCCGCCAGAGCCTCGAGTCGTTGTGCGCCGAACACGACGTGCCGCTCGACATCGTGCTCCCTGCGAGCTCGGCCTTGACCAACGCCGACCGTCTCGGTGTTCCACTCCATCGGGATGCCGCCCCCGATATCTGGAAGGCACTGGATCAGCTCGTCGACCGCCTTCTGGCTGATCACGACGTGTGAGCGCTCGATCCTCGTCGATCACACCCCGAACCCGTATCACCCCGATCATCGGTCGCTCAGGACGGTTCCTCAGCGTGACACATCCCACCACAGCGTGGCCCGCTCTCGAGGAAACGACGTGTTCTCGAGCATCTCTGCCACTTCGTCAACCCGGTCCTCGGGCAGACAGAGTTGCCGACACCAGAAGGCTGCCTCGACCGCCAGCGAACGGCCGTCGTCTCGCTTGGTGGCGGCCGTGTCCTCGATCTGCACATCGAATCCCGCGCTACGAACGGCCTCGGCCGCCATCGCCGCCGTTGGGGTCGATGGGCGGTCCAGATCCCAGAAGTGTTTCCAAAGCGGCTTCCGGACAGTCTGAGGGTGGTGATGGGTGATCTCGATGACCACCCGTCGTCGGGCGTGAGCATTCAGGGCGGTCACGAATTCGGCGATATCGGGAACGTTGTAGAGCACGTTGTGGCAGACGACGACATCGGCGAGTGGCACTTCAGCCTCGACGCTGAGCCAGGGACCACAGACAACACTCGCGGGAACGGCTCGCTCCCGGGCCGTCTCGAGAAACAGGTCGAGCATGTCCTGCTGGCGGTCGGTGCCGATCAGTTCCCCAGCGGGAGGAACAAGCGCGAATGCGGCCGCACCACCTCCGCAGCCAACATCGAGCACCGAACCGCCAGGCGGGAGGGCTTCCGCCGCCCGCCCTGTGGATCCTGATACTTCATCGCCGGGCGTCGGAGCGGCGAACATCTTCGGGTTGAAGACGAACGGCCGCTGAGGCGCAGCATCGAGGATTTCTCGAGGAACGGCCCATTCGGCGAGGGCCTCGGCCCATCGCCGAGCCGCGTCGTTTCGAGCCTTCGAGCGGGGCATCGCATTTTCTCCTCGGTGGGTTGGCCACCATCATGCCGTGGGTCAGCAGATGCGGGGTAGCGGATCCCCGACGAGCATGTCGACAATTCGGGTGCCGCCGAAGGCCGTGTCGAGCACGACCAGACCCGGGTGCTCGTCGGTGATGGCTCCGACGACGCAGGCTTCGCTCCCGAATTCGCAGCTCGCCATCGCCGCGACCGCAGCGTCCGCTCGATCAGCGGGTACCACGGCGAGAATCTTGCCTTCATTGGCGATGTAGAGCGGGTCGAGTCCGAGAAGCTCACACGCTCCGGCCACGACGGGCCTGACCGGCAACGCGGTCTCGGTGAGTCTGACGCCCACCGCGGCTACTCCCGCCAACTCATTGCAGGTAGAAGCCAGACCGCCTCGCGTCGGATCTCTCATCCACCGGGTTTCGGGTACGGCATCGAGCAACGCGGCCACGATCCGATGAACGGGAGCCGTGTCGGACGGGACGTCGGTGCCGAGTGCGAGATCACCCCGAGCAACCAACACGGCAATGCCGTGATCACCCAGGGTTCCGGACATCACCAAGACGTCGCCGGCCTGAACGCTCGACGCGCCCAGCGGGTTGCCGACCGCGACGAAACCGATTCCAGTGGTCGTGAGATAACAGCCATCGGCCGCGCCTCGCTCGACGACCTTGGTGTCGCCTGTGACGATTTCGACGCCGGCGGCAGCAGCAGCTGCGGCGACATCGGCAACGATCTCGCGAAGCTCCTGGATGGGGAAGCCTTCTTCGAGGACAAGCGATACCGCCAGCGCACTGGGCGTGGCGCCCATCACGGCGAGATCATTGATCGTGCCGTTCACGGCAAGGTCACCGATGGACCCGCCGGAGAAGCGGCGGGGCGTGACCACGAAGGCGTCGGTGCTCACGGCAACTCGATGCCCGGCCGGCACGTCGAGCACCGCGCCGTCGTCGGTTTTGTCGAGAATTGGATTCGAGAAGGCGGGCCGGATCACCGCCTCGAACAGGGCTTGGCTTGCCTTACCACCGGCGCCGTGGGCCATGGTGACGATGTCGTCGGTGAGTTTCGGCGCTCGTTTTCGCCAAGCATCGATGCGGTCGAGAACGGCGTCGCGTGCCGCCAGATCCTCATCTGTTGCCATCAGTCGGCCCGCACGGGTATGCGGGCTCTTGGTGAGTAGCGACCGAAGTTGTAGTAGGCAGCGCAGGCGCCCTCGGACGAGACCATGCACGTACCGATCGGGGTTTCCGGTGTGCAAGCGGTGCCGAAGACCTTGCATTCCCAGGGCCGAAGGGCACCCTTGAGCACCTCGCCACACTGGCAGGCTTTCGGATCGGCGACCCGGAGGCCGGGAATCGCGAACTTCTGCTCGGCGTCCCACGCCACAAAACTCGGGCCGATGGCCAGCGCGCTCTGGGCAATGAATCCGAGCCCTCGCCACTCGAAATGGGGGCGGATCACGAAGACCTCGGCCAGCAGCGCCAGGGCTCGCGGATTCCCTCCATCGGGCACCACTCGCTTGTACTGGTTCTCGACTTCGCAGCGACCTTCGTCGAGCTGGCGCAGAAGCATCGCAACGGCTTGGAGAATGTCGGCTGGTTCGAAACCAGCGGTGACGACCGGACGGCCATAGTCGGCTGAGACGAATCGGTAGGGGGTGGTTCCGATCACGGTTGACACGTGACCGGGGCCGATGAAGCCGTCGAGATCGAAACCGGGCGAGTCGAGGATCGCTTTCATCGGCGGAACAATGGTGACGTGATTCGAGAACACGCTGAAGTTGGTGATCGATCGCTCCCGGGCCTGGAGCAGTGTGACCGCGGTCGAAGGCGCCGTGGTTTCGAACCCGACGGCGAGGAACACGACGTTGAGTGTTGGGTCTCGCTCGGCCAGTGCCAAGGCGTCCAACGGCGAGTAGACAACCCGCACGTCGGCCCCCCGGGCCTTGGCCTCGAGCAAGGTGGAAGTGCCACCGGGCACGCGCAGCATGTCGCCGAAGCAACACATCGTGACACCTTCGGTGCTGGCGATCGCGATGGCATCGTCGATCCGGCCCATCGGGATGACGCAGACCGGGCAGCCGGGTCCGTGCACGAGTTCGATGCTCTCGGGAAGCAGCGCCTCGAGTCCGTGTCGATAGATCGAATGGGTGTGACCCCCGCAGACTTCCATGAACTTTCTCGGCGGCTGGCGCGCTGCGAGCTGACTGATGTCGGCCAGCAACACCTTCGCCAGTTCTGGATCTCGATACTCATCGACGAACCTCACATCAACCACCCATTCGTTCAGTGCGCTCGACCAGGTCGGTGACCAGCAGCGCCTCGGCCTCTTGGATTCGGTGAACCGAGGTTGATTCGACGGCGAGGCAGAACGCAACACCCGCCTCTTGTACGAAACGGCCACCGCCGTAACCGCAGAAACCGATGCCCGTCACCCCTTGACGACGAGCCCGCTCGAACGCTTTGAGCAAGTTCGGCGATGAACCGCTCGTGCTGCAACCGATCAACACATCCCCGGGCCGCGCCAGCGCCTCCACTTGCCTCGCGAAGACGTGGTCGGCTCCGAGATCATTGGCGAGGGCCGAGAGAACGGCATAGTCGGCAGCCAGCGACACGGTGTCGATCCCGATCTCGTGGAAGAGCCGAGCCAAGCGGGCGGCGTCGGATGCGCTGCCGCCGTTACCCATGGTCAGAACTCGTCCTCCGTTGTCGGCACAACGCCTGATCTCGGCGGCGGCCGCTTCGAGCTGTTCACGGTTCGCAGCCACCGCCGCGGTTGCCACGTCAGCCGACTCGGCCCGCTTCTGCCTGACCGATTCGTCGAGTGCCGAACGAAGGCCGGCCTCGTCGCTTTCCGCAGCATCGAGAAACGGATAGAGAAATCCCGTGGAATCTCCGGCCGTCGGAGCCGCCGCTCCGACGAGTCCGGGGTGCTCGAGACAAACCTGAACAAGCTCCCACAACAGGTGATAGCAGATCATGATCTGCGCATCGGGCAGCTTCCGATCGATGAACAGATCCGGAAGGACTTCGTGAGTTGCGACGGGAGGGTCGCCGATGAGCAACGTGACGTCGGTGACCGCCGAAGGCACGGTCGCGGTTCGGCCCGAAACCGGCACCAGTTCGACGATGGCCGGAAGGGCGCTGGCCCCGGCGATGACGGGATGCATGAACTCGACGGCGACATGATGCGCATGGTCGGGGTAGATGGGTGATGAAACGACCAACCGTCGACCGGCGTTGAAGGCGCGGGCCAGCAAGAGCGCAGCATCTACCGGACGATGCTCGCAGTCGACGGGAGCATCCAACACGATCGTCACGGCAGCTCGGTGCCGAAGGCGTCAACTTCTTCGTCGTAGACCGATCCCAGCATTCGCATGAACTCGAGCGTTTCCTGTGCTTCGGCCTCGTCGATCTTGCTCATGGCAAATCCGACATGGAGTAGCACCCACTCGCCGGGGACGAGCCCTTCATCGTCGACCATGATCGAGTTCACTTCGCGTTGCACTCCCTCGACATCGACGATGGCGGTGTGCTTCTCGGGCGGCCCGACACTCACCACTCGAGCGGGAATTCCTACGCACATCAGGCAACCTTCTTCTGGGAGACGAGCTGGTCGACGATCATTCTCACTGCGCCGACAACGGGACCATCTTCGTCGAAGTCGAGCAGTGGAGTGGTGGCAGCGTCGGCATCGAGCACGGCATCAGACCAGGGAACGACGCCGATCAGCTCGAGATCGTGCCGCCGGCAGAATTCTTCGATCGCTTCGACATCGGTGGTGGTTCGACACTTGTTGGCGACAACGGCCACTCGACCGATCACCGTCTCCGCCGCGAGTCGGGCCTGCAGGCGCACCGCTTCGAGCGAGCGGAAATAGGGCTCGGCGACCAGCAGCAGGACGTCGGCATGTCGGGCCGTGCCGCGACTCAGGTGTTCGGGCGATGCCTCGAGGTCGAGGATCGTGGTGGTGTTTGGTTCGGAGCCGAGGTCGGAGAGGAGGGCGCTCACGGTTGCATGGGCCGAACACATACAACCCTCGTCTGCGTGCTGGGGAAAGCCCATTCGGAGGAGGAAGACGCCATCGGGAGCGCGTACGGCGTGGGTGTCGAGAACCTCGTCGACGCCGACGTTGAGCGCTGGTCCTTCGAAACTTCTCGACACCAGTGAAACCGGCAGACTTTCGAGCCGTTCGGCTTCGTTCGAGGTCACTCCCATGGCGGTATGCAGGTTTGGGCTGGAGTCACCATCGATGGCGACGACTCGTTGGCCGGATCGGGCCAGAAGACGGGCTGCCGTGGCGCAGAATGTGGTTTTGCCCGCACCACCCTTACCTGCGACGGCGAGCTTCACTGGGGCACCTTTTCGATGAGCTGCGCCGGGCCGGAGACGGCGAAACTGGCGAGGGCATCAGAGAGCCCATCTCGGATCATCATCAATTCGTCGACGGCCTCGGCCACCGCATCGGCGGCGCCGGGCGACAAGGTGTACACCCGTCGGGCCGGCCCGGACTCGGAGGGTGCCCAAACCGACGACACGAGATCGTGCTGTTCCATGGTGCGCAGGTCTCGATAGACACCGGCCAGGTCGACCACGAGACCACGCGACGTCACCGATTCGTAGAGCTCGTAACCGTAGGAACTCTCGTGCTTGTCGAGTGCGAGCAGGAGGAACGAGCGAAGGAATCGCCGAGGTAGACCCGGCGGCCGGCTGAAGACCGGTTGTTCAGATGTCATGCCGGGGCCGATGGGTGCCACCCACAGGTTTGATGCTGAATTTTCATGGTCTCAGTTCTGGTTGTGATCATGATCGTGTTCTTCGTGGTCGTGACGGCGATGGGCGACACACGCCTCGGCCTCCTCGAGCGAAGCGTGACACCAACAATCGTCGCTGCATTCGCCGTGGGCCGGTTTGGTGAGTTCGGCGAATGCTTCGGCGAACTCCCTGGCCCCGTGTTCGATGCCGAAGGGCGACAATGCGTACCACTCGCCGTCGCGATCGAGGTAACCCTCTTCGACGAGACGTTCGAGATAGGTCATCCCGATCGCGGCGTCGACACCGAGGAATCTCTCGATGAGACCAGGATCGACGACCTCGCCGAACCCCTCGCCCTTGAGCCAATACATGACCTGGAGGATTTCACTTCTCCAATACAGCGCGGCCAGTGCGCCGGATTTGGGGGCCGGAGCGTCGCTGCTCATCCAGTGCCGCCGAGTCGTTCCGCCTTGACGGCCACGCCCTCGAGGGCACCGGCAATGACGTTCAGCTGTTCGTTCACTCTCGTGACCGAAGGACCGATCGACGAGCACTGGGTTTCGATGGCACGGACCCCAAAGGAGACCTTGCCCAGATTCCGGGAGATGCGGTTCAGGGAGGCGGAGATCGCCCAGAGGTAGATCGCCAGGGCGGCAACGACGATCAGGATCTCGACGACGGACAGCGTGATCAGAAGTGCTCTCATCAGTTCTGTCCTCCGAGGTTGGGCGGCGACGCGTTTGGAGCCGGACTGTCTGGCGTCGGACCATTTGCAACTGCACTGCCGGCAAGCGCCTCGTCGAGGAAGGCGTCGTGCCGGAGCGCCTCTTCGGTGAGCCCGTCGAGTTGCACGGTCGTTTGGTGCAACATCCAAGTGGTGGCGGTGTTGCGGGCCACTTGTTTGCCGGCCTCCCAGATGGCGGCCGAACCTTCTTCGATCTGTCGAACCTTCATGTAGAAGATCTGCAGGAGCGCGACCGCGATGAGGGCCACGACGAGCCCGAGGCCGAGAGTCATCCACCAGATGGCGTTGTTGCTCATGAGGTCGCCTTCGATGCGAGATGTTCACGGACTGCAGTGGCCCCGCCGGTGACCCGACCGATGGCTTTGTTCACATCGTTCACCGCCCAGAGCGGTTCGGTGTTGTCTCGCGATTCGAGCAGCGCCGCGAGCACTGCCTCGGCCTTGATGACTGCACGGTGAGCACCCCTGATCATGAGCAGCAGCAGCACGACGACGAGCAACACGATGGTTCCCCCGATCACGTACCCGATGATCCAACCTGTCGACATGCGGTCCCCTTTGACTCAGCTGATCGCCGCAGCATAGGTTCAGCCGACTACTAGATGCGAGCCGCACTTACCCACTAGGGTTCGCCGACATACGCCCAACCATGGAAGGTCGGTCAGTGACCCAATACACGAAGGTCGTGCCCGGGGTGCCTCACGGTGAGATCGAGGCGAAGCCCATGATCACCGACCCTGACAGCCCGCTGGCCCCATTGGCGCTGCGCAGTGGTCGACGGCCGAAGCTCTCCCAGCTCGTGTCCCAGGGCCCTCTCGAAAAGGCCTATCTGTTCTGGATCGTCGGCGCCAGTTGCGACGGCTGCACCATCGCCATCTCGAGCGCCACCCATCCACCGGTCGAGGATCTTCTCAACGGCCGCGTTCCCGGCCTGCCTCGAGTCGAACTCGTTCACACCGTGCTGTCCGTGGAGTCCGGAGCCGAGTGGGTCGAGAATCTCCGACTCGCGGCCGAAGGCAAACTCGATGCCCCGTACCTGATCGCCTGGGAAGGTTCGATCATGGACGAAACCGTCTCCGGCGAATACGGCTATTGGATGGGGCTGGGCGAAGACCCAGTGGATGGTCGCCAGATCACCAGCCTCGAGTGGCTCGATCGAATGGCGCCGGGAGCGGCTGCGATCCTCGCCGTCGGAACGTGCGCCACCTGGGGTGGTATCCCAGCCGCCGCCGGCAATCCAACCAACGCCATGGGTGTGATGGACCATCTCGGCAAGGACTACCGATCCACCCTCGGCCTACCGGTCATCAATATTCCCGGCTGCTCTCCGATCGGCGACAACATCACCGAAACGGCCGCCGCCGCTCTCCTTTTCCTCAACGGCCTCGCTCCCCTGCCGGAGTTCGACGAACTCGGCAGGCCGGCCTGGCTGTTCACCGAAACCGTTCATCGACACTGCCCACGCGCCGGATACTACGAGGAGGGCGTCTTCGCCCACGAGTACGGAGGCAAGGAGTGCCTGGTCGAACTCGGGTGCTGGGGCCCGGTCGTGCAATGCAACATCGTCGAACGAGGCATGATCGACGGGCACGGCGGCTGCATGAACATGGGCGGCATCTGTATCGGTTGCACGATGCCGGGCTTTCCTGACAAGTTCGCGCCGTTCTACGAACGACCCCCTGGCTCGCTTCTCTCGACGAACACCAGCCGAGTGGTCGGCGGATTCATCCGGCGAATGCGAATGCTGTCGCAGCGAGACAAGATGAAGTCACCCCGGTGGGACGACACCCGAGACCTCCCGAGTGGTTGGGCTCGGTACGACACCCAACCGGTTGGAGTCGAGCGGTTGGCTCACAAGATCTACAGCAAGGTTCAACATTCGAACGACGGGGGTCGCTGACCGCTATGTGTTTCAAGAATCTGCCAATCGAATTCGACGCGAACGGCAAGGCCCGTCTCATCGAAGGCAGGACGAATCCGTACTCCGTCGCCTTGGCCGAACCGCGCGACTTCGTTCGTGAGAATGCTGCGAGTCGAAGCGGTTCGGCCGGTCCACCCCGGCTTCGAGATTGGAGCATCGACCCCGTCACTCGCGTCGCCGGGGCCCTCGCCGTTCACACGGTTCTCGACCTCGAAACGCGCACCGCCGTCGAGGCCCACTCCATGGCCATGCTCTTCCGTGGCTACGAGATCATCCTCAAGGGCCGTGATCCGCGAGATGCGATCGACATCTCGTCCCGGGCCTGCGGCGTGTGTGGCGGCGTCCACTCCACCGTGGCATCGCTCGGGATCGAGATGGCGTTTGGAATCACGCCACCACCGCTCGGTGTCTGCGTGCGCAATCTCGGCGAAGTGGCCGAGATGTTCTACGACCATCCTCTGCACCTCGGCCTGCTGGCCGGACCCGATTACTCCACGGCCATCGTCTCGGTCACCAACCCCGAAATGGTCGAGTTGGCCGAGCAGACACTGGCCCCCAATTCGAAT
This sequence comes from Acidimicrobiales bacterium, assembly GCA_037969565.1. GTDB lineage: Bacteria > Actinomycetota > Acidimicrobiia > Acidimicrobiales > SZUA-35 > SZUA-35. Next base: position 13,008 of record JBBKXQ010000041.1, read on the forward strand.
GTGCACGGCTATCGCACGGTCAAAGACCTGATGGACGGATTCAATCCGTTGGAAGGGTCGATCTACCTCGAGGCCCTCGAGTACACGCGTATCGCCCGCAAGATGTGCACGCTCATGTACGGCAAGTACCCCCATCCCTCCACACTGGTTCCCGGCGGCGTGTCCACCACCGTCAGCACAACGACGTTCAACGAGTACTACGCCCATCTCGGCAAGATCTTCGACTACGCCAAACGCCTCGCCCTGATCTGGGACGACATCTGCGACTTCTTCCTCGCGACCAACCCGGCCTATTCCGATGTCGGACTCCGACCGTCGAACCTCATCCAGACCGGGATCTGGGACGACCCCGAGGTCTACGACGCCACCTACGCCAACATCAACACGTGGGGCCAGGCTCGCTACTCCGCTCCCGGCATCATTCACAATGGCGAACTGATCACCACCAAGATCACCGATATCAACATGGGCATCGAGGAGTTCGTCGAACACTCCTACTACGACGACTGGACCACCAACGGTGGGCCACGATTCCCCACCGACGAACTGGGAAATCCCCTGTCGCCCTACCACATGTGGAACAAGGACACGATCCCCCGCCCCGAAGGCAAGAACTTCAAGGAGAAGTACTCGTGGTCCACGGCGCCACGATGGGATCGAATCTCCATGGAGACCGGTGTCTACGGCCGGATGTGGACAACGGCCATGGCCCAGCAACTCCCCGACAACCCGTACCTCGAGGCCACCGGCGACGGACTGCGAATATTGCTGCCGGCCCACGATCTTCCCGAGATGGAATTGAACTGGAAGATCCCCGAGAAGCTCAACGCCTTCGAGCGCAACCGGGGCCGGGCCTACGGGGTGGCCTTCACCGCCGCCATCGGCATGATCTGCCTGATGGAGGCATTCGAGTACTGGCGCAAAGGCGAGACCAAAGTCTCGACTCCCTTCAAGGTTCCGCAAGACGAGCGAGTGTCCGTCGGCGTGTGGGAGGCTGGCCGCGGCTACCTCACCCACCACATGCACATGGACAAGGGCAAGTTGATCAACTACCAGATCAATACTCCATCCACCTGGAACGCTTCACCTCGCGATCCGTTCGGCAACCCAGGGCCGTACGAGGAGGCCATCGTCGGCACCCCGATTCTCGAGAGCGTCGGCGATGACGACGTCAAGGGAATCGACATCCTGAGAACCATCCGCAGCTTCGACCCCTGCATGCCGTGTACGACTCACATGGACACCGGCCGCGGCATCATCACCCGTGAGGTCAACTCGTGCGGGTGCACGTTGGAGTGAGTACATCCGATCGCGACGAGGTGCTCGACACGCTGCTCGGCCCGGGCGCCCAGGTCCGACCGGGCGGAACCGCACGTCCCGGCTGCACGTTGGTCGGCGGTATCGGCCTGCCGTGGCTCCGAGACCTCGACTTCGGAACGAATTGGTTGGCCCGGGCCGCGAGTCTTTCCTGGCCCGACAACGTCGTCCTCGAGGACTTCTCCTACTCGGCTCATCGAGTCATGCACCGGTTGCAGGAACTCGAACCCGGCAAGGTCGTCCTCCTCGGCTGCATGCCGCGCGGGATCGACCCGCCCGGCACGATTCGTCGCTATCGCCTTCACGAAGCGCCGCCGATGGATGATCAGGAGGTCCACGACCGCCTCGCCGAGTCCGTTGGTGGCATCATCGATCTCGATCACACAATTGCCGTCTGCCGGTACTGGAAAGCGTTGCATGACCAAGACCTCATCATCGAAGTGGAGCCCGCTGAACGCGATTTCGGTTGGGGCTTCTCACAGCCCGTCGAAGACGCCGTCGCCACGGTCCTCGAGATGGTCAGGGCCGAAGTCGGCGCCTGAGTTGGTGGTCTGATGACCGACTCGGAGCAACTCGGATACGGCGAGATCCTCGACCATGTCGGAACCCATGCCGAACGTCTGCTGGAGAATCCAGATCCGGCCGTCCGGGCCGACGTCGAGGAGCTGCTCGACTGGCTCGACGTCTATCACCGTGAGGGGTTGGGACGATTCGTCGAGATGGTGCGCCAATGGCGGGGCGAAATCTTTCTCGAGCAGGCGGCAATCGATCCGGTGGTCGGCGAGTTGTTGAGCACGTACAGCCTCGGCGTCGACGTCGACGCGGCAACCGTCGACCGGGTCATTCAGCTCGCACTCGACGACGTCCGACCCTATGTGCATTCCCATGGTGGCGAGATCGAAGTGATCGAAACGAGCGAGGGTGTCGTCCGTCTCCGCATGCACGGAAGCTGCAACGGGTGCACGGCCGCCGACGACACAGTTGCCACCCGAATTTCGGTCTCCCTTCGCGAACATTGGATCGACTTCCGACGTGTCGAGCTCGAAGACGCAACCGATGACCCACATCCGCCACCCAACCCCGGCCGGATCGTGGGCGGTCTCGACATCGGTCGACGGTCGGGGTGAGCGAGTGAGCGGCGAACGAACGGCCTCCTCAGCAACCACCGACCCGGCAGCTACCGACCCGGCAGCCAGCGACGACACCGACCAACACGGTGCCGACCAACACGGTGCCGACATCGCTGACCTCTGTTTCGCGGCCCGGGCGCTGGCCCAGACCCATCCCATGACCGAGCCGGCATTGCGTTACCGGCAGCAATGCTTCGAACGGGAACGAGAACGCCAACCGGTCAGCGAACTGGCTGACTGGGCCAGCACCGGCCTGCTCGTCGGCTACTGCATTCGTCGAGTCGAGGAACGAGAAACTGCGGCCGATCTGCAGGCTCATGAACTCGATCACGACCAATTCGCCGAACGGGCCTCGGCGCTGAGCCGAACCCTGGGCTCGACGGCGGCCGCAGCGGTCACCTTGCTTCCGCCCGACGACGCAATTGCGGCGATCGATCGGGTCATCGGCACCGAGCTGGACAAGCGTCAGGAGCATCTTCGTGAACAACTCGACGACGATGCCTGGCGCGAATTGGAGGAGTACGTCACGTGGTGGGTCGTCCACGGCTACTGCGTGCGGGCGGCCGAGACATGAAGGGAGGGCATGACCATCCCCCGATCCCCCGGCCGGTCACGTCGGTTGCCGCTGGGCCACGAATTCTGGTGGTCGGCGTTGGCAATGTCCTGCACGGCGATGACGGGTTCGGCGTGGAAGTGGCACGGCGACTCGAACAGCTCACACTCCCGGCCGGTGTCACCGTGGCCGAAACCGGGATCGGCGGCATTCACCTCGTGCACGAGCTGATGGCCGGATACGACGCGCTCATCGTCGTCGATGCTGTCGACCGGGGACGACCGCCGGGCACCGTCATGGTCATCGAGGCCGACGTCATCGATGTCGGCGACTTCACGCTCGAACAGCGCCACGACCTCCTTGCCGACATGCATCTGGCAACGCCCGAGCTCGCGCTGATGGTGGCCCGAGCTGTCGGAGTACTGCCCGAGCGCACGGTCATCGTCGGTTGCCAACCCCTCGAGATCGAAACCCTGGGCATCGGGCTCACCGATGTCGTCGCCGAAGCCGTATCAACAGCCATCCTCGAAATCGAGCGATTTCTGGGCGAGTTGATCGGCGTGACGCCCTCGTGAGCCGTCGATGAGCGTTGCCGAACTCGAGGCCGAACTCGGTCGACTGCAGATTCGGGATGACCCCGACCGCTGGGCCGTCACCGCCTACCGAGTGGCGATGGCCCGCAGCGAACTCGCAACCGGCCCCGACGAGCTGCGAGCCTGCCTGGTCTTGCTGGACAAGGCTGGACGAATCCTCACAGCAGCCAGAGCACCACTCGAACACGGTCGCATCCTCACGGCCGCAGGAAACTGCCACCGTCAGTTGGGTGAAAGGAAGCAGGCGGCAACCACGTTCGACGAAGCCGTCGTCCATCTCGACGGGCGAGCGTCAGCCACCGAACAGGCGGCCACGCTCGTCAACCAAGGGCTCGCCCGCACGGAACTGGGCGATGCGGCCGGGGCCATCGAGCCTCTCACCCGAGCGATCGAGCTGATGTCCATTGGTGGCGAGTCACCGACCGGCGATCGCGCCGAGCGCCGACGAATCGTCGGTGCCGCCCTCCTCAACCGGGCTCAGGCCCATCACACGATGGCCACCGAGAAGTCCCTCGGCGACGCAATCGTCGACTACCAAGCCGCAATCGAAACGTTCGACAGCGACGGCCCTCAACTCGGGATGACCCTCCACGGTCTGGGATCTGCGCTGCTCGAACTGAATCGGCGGCAACGTCGTGAGGAGCTCGTCGACCAAGCGATCGCAGCCTTTCAAGACAGCCTTCTGGTACTCACCGCCAATTCGTTTCCTTTCCAGAATGCGATCGCCCAGCACAGTCTCGCCGTCGCCTACGAAGCCCGAGCGCAACCCAACGATCTCGCTCGCGCCGTCGGGCGGCTCGAAGCAGCACTCTCCACGTTCGATCCTCGACTTCACAAGGCTCAGTGGCAGGTTGCGGCCACGTCGTTGGCCCGCGTCGAACAGGCGCTCGCTGAGGGGCAACCCCACCAGAGCCGTCTCGGTCATTTCGTTGGCCTCCTCATCTCGGTCGACGAGAGTGAGCGCAACGCGCTGGTCCGTGAGCGCATGTTGCGACTGTCGCAACAACCTCCGGTCAAGTCCGAGAGCGATCTGGCGACGGTCGCCGAGCTTCTCACGCAGCTCGAACCGCACGACTATTCATTGGTGCTGCGGTCACTGATCCCGACCTTGATGGAACTCCCTGATGCCATGCTGGAAGCCGCCTGCGCTGCGTTGTGTCGAGCGCACCAGATGAGTCGATCGCAGTCCACCTATGACGCAGCCCTCGACGACGTGGTGCACGATCTGTTGTTCGGACCGCAGCGGGTCCGGGTGCGAGACATCCTCGAAGCCAATGGTTGGATACGTCCGTGAGCATCGAAGAAGGTGCGATCGAGACGGCGCGCAACTTCGTCCATGCGATTTCCTTCGGCGAACACACAACCATTTGGACACTCATGAGCGAAACCGGGCAGGGCACTGCGCTGTCCGTTGCGCTCGCCAACGGCCTCGACCGCGTCTTGGCCTCGCGCATCCAAGATCTCGTGGCTGAAACCGACGCCATGGAGCGGTTTCTGGCCGACCTGCTCACCGGGTTGAGACGCGATCTCCGCAGTGTCGAGATCGATGGGCTCATGACCGGCGAGGTGACCGAGCTCGACGCCGGCCGCACGTGCCGGGTTGCGTTGCTCTCTCCGTCGTCGATCCCCGGCACCGGCCATTGGCCGGCCGGTAGTCTCACCCTGAGTCGGGACATCGACGGCCACTGGCTCGTCGACCACCTCGCTCCGGTCATTGCCGGTCCATGAACGGCCCCACTCGTCACCTCGCGGTCGGAATCTCGGCCGACTCGCTCATGCATCAATGGGCCCGGCAAGAAGCTGGACCCGATGGATCAGCACTGATCGTCGATAGAGAGATCGCGGCCCGGACGAGAGGCGGAGTCCAGTGGCAGTCAGAGGATGCGTTGGCGATCGCTGTCCTCGCCCGGCCCGAATCACTCGCACCGACACAATGTGACGCCTCGTGGCTCGTTGCCGGCCTCGGCGCGGTGCGGGCTCTCGAAGTCCGAACAGGCTCCGAACACCAGTGCCTGTGGCCCGATTCGATTGCCTCCGGCATCGGCCACGGAGCAATTTCCACCTCGGTGTCCAGCCAACTGGGGCCGGGACGAACCGACTACCTCGTGCTCACAGTCCGGATTCAGGGAGCCGGGAGCCTCGGCGACAAGGAGCAAACGGCAGCCGAATTCATCGACCAAATTCGTTCGGCCTCGACGCTGTTCGACGATCCCGTCGAATTGACTCGCCAGTACCGAACACACTGCGCCACCATTGGCGCATCGGTTGTCGCCACGCTGCTACCCCGTGGCACCATTCGGGGTATCGCTCGAGATGTCGAATCCAACGGTTCGCTGGTCGTCGAATCGCCCACCGAGCTCAGAGAATCTGTCGCCGTAGCCACGCTCCGATCGATCGACATCACGTCAACCGATCTCGCTGGTCCCTGAGGCCCGGCGCAAACCGCCTGGGTCTGATCAAACACACCGGTCTCCGCTCCCGCCGCTCGCCTCACCAGACGCATTTTCCGATTTCTCTCCGGAAGAGGTTTGGGATCGATGCGCCGAGGGCACAGCTCTGTCCAATACCACGCACGGGCTCCCCCTGCCCAAACGTCGGTTGGCGGGTCCCAGGTCCTTTCCCTCCCATTGAGACCGGGACCCGCCCCACTTTTTCCCAGCCGTTCCATCCCTCGGCGAAACACCGGTCAGCGCCATCCGGACCGGTAGCTCGTCGCGCCCCAACCTTCAATACAAGCGACCGTCAATACAAGCGACCGTCAATACGGGGCATTCGTGGCCACGACCGTCAGCTCCGACAACATGCAGATGGTCAAGGATCTCGGGGCCGATGTCGTCATCGACTACAAGTCGCAATCCTTCGAGGAGGAACTCAGTGGCTACGATCTCGTCCTCGACATGCTCGGCGGCGAGACGCTCGACCGCTCATTCGAGGTTCTCGCAACCGGCGGCACGTTGGTCACGATCA
>JBBKXQ010000042.1:0-49296 GCA_037969565.1 Acidimicrobiales bacterium
CTGAACACCCCTGGCCCCGCCCAACCAGGCGGCGCCACCACGCTTCCATGCCCCCAGGAATGATCAGATCAGATCGGGTCGGCCGCCGTCTTGACGGAGCCGGTTGACCACCGCTTTCACCTCTTCGGCTCGATCCTTACGGCAGATCAGCGTGGCCTTCTCGGTGTGGACCACCACGAGATCATCGACGCCGATGAGCACCGTGAGATGCCCGTCGGAGATGACCACGTTCGACGATGCGTCGAGCACTTCCAGGTCGCCGAGGAACGAGTTGCCATGTTCGTCGGTGGGGATGTGACTGGCGACAGCGGGCCAGCTGCCGACGTCGTCCCACTCGAAGGTGCCGACGGCCATCACGATGTTCGTTGCCTTTTCCATCAAGGCGTAGTCGATCGAGATCTTCTCGAGTGGTTCGAAACCGGCGGCCAAGCCTTGGTCGAACTGGTCGGTGTCGACAAGGGGAACCAGATGGTCGATGAACTCGGCGAGTTCAGGGCGGTGCTGTGCAAACGCCGATCGAACCGACTCGGCCGACCAGATGAACATCCCGGAATTCCACCAGAAGGTCCCCGAGCGGACGTAGTCTTCGGCCGTCTGACGATCGGGTTTTTCCACGAATCGAGACACCGAGCGGAACTCCACGCCGGCGTGATCAGCGTCGTCGGCCGGGGTGAAACGATCGGAGGCCTCGACGTAGCCGTAGGCCGTCGCGGCAAAGCGGGGGGTGATACCGATCGTGATCAGCACGTCCTGGCTGGATGCGAGATCGAGACCGGCCGACAGCGTTGACCGGAAGCGGTCGAGATCACCCATCACATGATCAGCGGTGACCACACAGAAGACGCCGGCCGGATCTCGACCCATGACCACCGCGGCGGCGAGCGCAACGGCAGCGGCGGTGTCTCGCCGGAATGGTTCGCCGATGATGTTCTGCCTCGGCACGGTTGGTGCGGCAGCGGCGGTTGCATCGACCAGGTCTTGGCTGGTCAGGACGATCACCCGTTCCGGCGGAATCAGGCCATCGAGCCGATCGACCGCCATCTCGAGCATCGTGCGGTCACCGAGCAGCGACAGCAACTGTTTGGGTTTTGCCGCGGTGCTGGCCGGCCAGAACCGTTCGCCATATCCACCCGCGAGTACGACTGCGTAGGCATGATCGAGCATCGTCTGTTCGCCCCCCGTTGGCTTCTCGACCGTCATCTTCTCACCGCTCTCTTCGCCCGCCGCCACTGGGCCTTCAATGCGGTCGCCTTCGATGACTCGGCCTTCGATGATTCGGCCTCCGATGACTGTGCCTTCGATGACTGTGCCTTCAATGATTCGGCCTTCGCATCGGAGGCGTCGGCCATCAGCGATTCGAACAGGTCCTCGAAGGCTGCCGCTTGGGCCGCCGGCGTGTATCTGCTGTCGACGAACGATTTGGCGTTCGAACCCATCTCGACCAATCGGGCCGGATCGGAAAGCAGTTCCTCGAGAGCGGCGAGGAAGGCCTCGGCATCATCGGGTCTGACGGACGCACCGGCCCGTGCCTCCGCAATGGTTTGGGAGACCTCGGAATTCTCGTCGATCGAGGCGAGCACGGGTCGACCTGCGGCCAGGATGCCGTACATCTTCGACGGGGTACTCGACTTGGCCAGTCCTGATTTGAGGAGGATGAGGTGGAGATCGGCCGCCCCGAGCGTTTCCGAGAGTGCCTCACGAGGGGCGAAGTCGGAAACGGTCACGTTGGGAAAGTCACGGGCCCAGGCGTCGACTTCGGGCCTCGCCGCGCCTTCCCCATTGATGACGAAGTGAACACCAGCATCGTTGCGGTATCGGTCGGCCGCGGCCCGGACGAGATCGAACGACTGGCTGAGTCCGACATTGCCGGAGTACATCACGACGGTCTTGTCGCCGAGACCGTGCCGATTGCGGTAGTCGCGGTTGTGATGGGGATCGGAACGGTCGATGGTCTGCACCCGTTCGGTGTCGGCGAAGTTGTGAATGATGTGGACGCGATGGCGAAGATCGGGCGGCATCTTGTCTTGCACATTTCGCTGCTGATCGGTGGAGAGCACGGTGATGGCGTCTGCTCGTCGGTAGATGGAGCGTTCGTGTTTCTTGGCGAGATCAATGACTCGCTCGTTGTTCAGGGCGCCCAGGTCGACGGCAACATCGGGAAAGATGTCCTGGACGTTGAACACGAACGGGACACCCCAACGTCGAGCGACGGTCCATGCCGCATCCCCGAGGAACACGGGTGGCGACATGCCCATGACGATGTCGGGCTTCGACACGGTCAGAGCGGCGGCAGTGGCCAGCGACGTGAAGCCACCGAAGCCAATCGCACGGGCCGGGATGTTGTTCTTGTCGACGGGAAACGGCCATACCCGGATGACGCGTCCGATGTCGGTGCGTTCGCTCCGCCATGGTTTGCCCCGCCATGCCGGTTCGACGGAGTGGCCTCGGTACCACGGCAGGCTGGTGACGACGTCGATCTGGTGGCCTCGATCGGCCAGGGAGTGAACCAGTTTGGTCATCACCTCGCCGGTGGCGGCATGAAGGTCTGGTTCGAAGTGAGGGCAGAGAAGGAGGAGCTTCATGAGTCGGTCGCTCGGGTCGAGGCATCGCGGTAGGTATCGAGGAGTGCGGTCCCGGTCGACCGCCAGTCGAACTGTTCGGCCTGCTCGACTCCGGATTCACTGAGTCGAGCAGCGAGGCGGGGTTCGGTGAGGAGCCGTCGCATCGCTCCCGCCAAAAGGAGGGGCGAGCGGGGAGGCACGAGCAGCGTGGCCTCTCCCGCGACCTCGGGCAGCGAAGTGACGTCGGTGGTGATGACTGGACATCCTCGGGCCATGGCCTCCAGGACCGGAATGCCGAACCCTTCGTACTCCGAGGGAAAGACCAGAGCGGTGGCGGATCGGTAGAGGTCGTCGAGGTCGGCGGCTGGGATCCGTCCGAGTTGGTGAACTCGGCCGCCAAGATTCAGACGGTGGATCTGGTCGGTGAGCTGCGTCGACTGCGGACCGGCGCCCCCGGTGAGCACAACCGACACATCGGCGAACTCGTCGGCGAGGGTGGCAAAGGCCTCGATGAGATCGACGTGCCGCTTGTGGGGATAGGCAATGCCGGGCAGGAGGAAATATCGCCCGTACGAGCCAACGAGCTCTCGATTCTTGGAGGAGCTCAGGACTCCGCGCTCCACCGGCTCCTGCCAGTGGGATACGACGCGAACCCGATCTGGCTCCAGTCCGAACCGATCGAGCAGGCTCTTCCTCACGAACGTGCTCGGGCACAGGACGATCTCGGATCGCCTGATCGACGCCGGCAGCATGCGGGCCAGCCACGCCCGCTTCAGCGCCGAGAAGTTCTCGGGGTGATCGAGGGGTTGAAGATCGAGAACGGTGAACACGTACGGCCTGGGGGACGTGACCGGAGCAACGCTGCCCGCATGATGCACGAGGTCGTCGTTGCGGCAGGCACGGGCCAGCCACGTCGTTTCGGTGAGGACCCGAGTTGCCTTTCCGGACATGGTGGACGGCGCCTCGACCACTTCGAATCGTGCCCCGAGGTCGGGGTGAACCTCGAGCAGGCTCGGTTGGGCGTAGATCCTGATCTCGATGTCGTCGGGGTCCAACCGGTCGACCGCTCGCAGCAGTTGGATCGTGTACTCCTCGCTCCCTCCGACCACGCCGGGGACGAGCCACAACAGGTTGAGACCAACGACCGTCACGAGAGAAGTTCTTCGAAGACGTTGCGGTAACCGACGGCGGTCGAACTCCAACTGGCCTCGCTGGCCCGACGGAGGCCGTTGGCCTCGAGGTCGGAGCGATGTTGGGAGTCGTTCCAGATGCTCTCGATGGCTTGGCGTATGCCGTCGCTGTCGTTTGGATCGACCAGAGCGGCCGCACCTCCCGCCGTTTCCTCGGTGGCGGTGCCTCGCGAGGTCACGACGGCTGTGCCCTGGGCCATGGCTTCGAGTACCGGCAAGCCGAATCCTTCGGCCAGCGACGGAAAGGCAAAGATGGTGGCTCCGGCATAGAGGGCCCGCAGATCTCGTTGGCTGACGGTGCCAAGCCGGAATGCCCGGTCGCCGAGCGGAGCCAATAGGTCACGATCATCGAGGAGCCATCCGTCGGGCCCGACCACGACGAGCGGCAGGTCGGTCGGTGCCAGCGCTTCGACGAGGCCGCCGAGATTTTTGCGAGGTTCGATGGTGCCGACCCAGAGGACGAACTTGTCGGGGAGCCCGAATCTGGCCTTGACGGCATCGATGTCACTCTCGGGCGCTCGGGTCAGATCGACGCCGAGCGGCACGGTGCGGACGATCGAGGCCGGGGCGCCATGACGGATGACGGCCGCCGCGGTGTCGGCTGAGGAACAGATGATGCGATCGGCCCGCTCGAGCGAAACCTCCCAGGCCCGAGGAAAGAACGAACGCCCGCGCCGCGAGAGCCGTTCCGGGTGTTCGAGGAAGTCCACATCGTGGATGGTGACGACCGTTGGTGCCGTGTGGGGCGGCACCACCATGGCCGGAGCCCAGATGAGATCCGCAGGGAACGGAATGCGGGGTCGTCCGAACCGCTGCCACCCTTCGTAGAGAATCGGCCGGGGAATTCGATGGTGTACGACCGGGACGAATGGGCTCTCGTCCGGCGGTGCCTGCGGGTGGGCGGCGGCCACCCCGCGGAGTTCGAATCGATCGAATCGGTCGAGTTCACGAAGGATCTCGTGCGCGGCCCGCACGGTTCCACCCGGAACCCGATGCCAGTACTGCTCGACGACGACGGCTACGACGTGGACCATCTAGGACTTGCGCAGGCCCTCGAAATAGGCCGCCGTTCGAAGCACTCCGTCGTGCAACGACACCTTCGGAGCAAAGTCGAAAAGCTTCTCGGCGAGGGCCAAGTCGGGCTTGCGTCGTGTGGGGTCGTCTTGAGGGAGTGGATGGAATTCGATCGTGCTCGATGAGTTCGTTGCCGCAATGACCTCGTTGGCCAGCTCGATCATGGTGAATTCGTGGGCGTTTCCGATGTTGACGGGCTCGTTGTGGCCACTCGCGAGTAGGCCCAACTGGCCGTCGATCTGATCATCGACGTAGCAGAAGCTCCGGGTTTGCGACCCGTCGCCGTAAACGGTGATCGGCTCGCCTTCGAGCGCCTGATTGATGAAGTTCGAGACGACGCGGCCGTCGTCGGGCCGCATGTTGGGACCGTAGGTGTTGAACGTGCGAACGATTCGGACATCGAGCCCGTGGGCCCGACGGTAGGCCATCGTCATCGCCTCGGCGAACCGCTTGGCCTCGTCGTACATGCTCCGTGGCCCGATTGGGTTGACGTTGCCCCAATAGGATTCGGGCTGCGGGTGCACGAGGGGATCCCCGTAGACCTCACTCGTTGAGTTCAGGTGGAAGATGGCACCCTTCTCCTTCGCCAGCCCGAGACAGTTGTGGGTGCCGAGGCTGCCGACCTTCAGAATCTGGATCGGGATACGGGCAAAGTCGATCGGAGAAGCCGGACTGGCCAAGTGCATCACGATGTCGACGGGGCCGGGAACCCAGATGTGGTTCGAGACATCGTGACGAACGAATTCGAATCCGTCACGGCCGAACAACGCTTCGATGTTCTCGACGGCGCCGGTTTGGAGGTTGTCGAGGCAGACCACTTGATCGCCACGATCGAGCAGGCGGGCGCAGAGATGCGAACCGAGGAAGCCGGCTCCGCCTGTGACAACGATTCGTGACATCGAGCAGCCTTCGGGGTTCAGCGGCCGATGCCGCGGTAGGTGAAACCCCGCCGCTTCAGCATCGAGGGATCGAGCAGGTTACGTCCATCGATGACGTGACGTTCGCTCATGAGTTCAGCAACTTTGTCGAAGTCGTACCAGCGGAACTCGTCCCACTCGGTGAGGATCACCAGCACTTCGGCGCCTTCGACCGCGGCATAGGGATCGTCGACGATTTCGACTCCGGGCAGATCATCGATCGGCCCGTGAACGGCGGGATCGAATGCTCGAACCTCGACACCAGCGGCGACAAGTCGCTTGAGGATCTCGACCGCCGGCGACTGACGGAGGTCGTCGGTGCCGGCCTTGAACGTGAGACCCCAACAACCGACCTGCCGACCGACGGGATCGCCGCCGAGTCGATCGATCACCTTCTGGGCGGTGCGATCGAACTGTTCCTCGTTGACTCGCAACACCTCACGGAGGAACGAGAAATCGAACCCCGCGTCTTCGGCAATTCGGGCGAGCGCAATCGTGTCTTTCGGGAAACATGATCCACCCCAACCGGGTCCGGGCCGGAGGAACTCCGAGCCGATACGGCTGTCGTACCCCATACCGAGAACGACGTCGCTCACATCGGCGCCGACCGCTTCGCAGAGCGTGGCAATCGAGTTGACGAACGACAGCTTCGATGCGAGGAATGCGTTGGACGCGTACTTGATGGTTTCGGCCGAGACGGGATCGGTGACCATGATCGGCGTTCGGACCTTGGCATAGAGGGCCGCAACACGAATGGCGGCCTCTTGGTCGCTGGATCCGATCACGACTCGATCGGGATTGAGGAAGTCGTCGACTGCGGTGCCCTCGCGCAGGAACTCGGGGTTGGAAACGACCGAGACATCGGCCCGTCCGAGCACGCGAGCCACGACTTCAGTGGAACCCACCGGCACGGTGGACTTGTTGACGACGATCGATCCGTTGGGCATGACCGGTGCGATCTCGGCGGCCGCGGCCTGGAGATAGGAGAGATCGGCCGAGCCGTCATCACCCTGGGGGGTGGGCACACAGAGGTAGTGGAACTCACATTCGCTGGAGGCGTTGGCGGCCCCGACCACGAATTTGATCTTTCCGGCGGCAATACATTCGACGAGGATCCGCTCGAGGTCCTTTTCGACGATCGGCACCTCACCCCGCTTGAGCCGCGCGATCTTGTCGGCGTCGATGTCGGCGCAGATCACGTCGTGCCCGAGGTGGGCGAAGCAGACGCCCGTCGTCAATCCGACATAACCAGTTCCGATAACAGCAATTTTCGCCACAATGCCTCCAAAGATGTGCCGTGCGAGGTTACCGCCAGCCGTCAGTTCAGGGACATGAGCGGACCGACTCCAACGATTCAACAACAATGGTGTCGATTGTTGCACCATCGTGAGTGGTCGTCGGACCGTCGCTTCCTGTGGGGCCGGTTGTTGTAGGGCCGGTTGTTGTTGGGCCGGTTGTTGTCGGGGTGGTTGATCCGCCCGCTGGACTCGACTGGGGCGTCGAGGTCGGTGGCAGAGCGGGCGTTGGTCCGAAGGTGACCACCACCTCTCGAGCTCGAATCTCAAGGTTCTCGGTGAGCATCGCGATCTCCACGCCGTTGTCGGTCAGCGTGGCGATCACGAGATCGGCGGCCTGTCGACCATCGGGTCCAAACTCCACCGTGACGCCCTCGGTGGCGTCGTTGGTGGCTTGCGGTTCTTCCAACGTGAAGCCGGCCCTGGTGAGGGCCGCCGCGGTTTTGCGAGCGGAGTCGGTTGCGTCAGGGTCGGAGAAGATAGTGAGGCCAACCGTGCTCGGGTCGGTCTCGGGCACTCCTTGCATCAGCAAGACCAGCGGTTCGAATTCGTCCTCGCGGAGGAACACGACACTCTCTCGACCGACGAAGTCGTAACGGGTCGGCAGACTGTACGACTGCAACTGCGAGGGTTCGAAGGACTCGAAGGTTCGGCCCAGATCTAGCAGCATCTGGGGAGTCAGCTCTTGATCGATGGTCACATGCTTGACGGCCTCATCGACCAGGTCGGACAGCACGAACGGGTTGCGGGCACCGATGTCGATGGCCCGTCCGATGAATGCCTCGAGAAAGGTCTGCTGACGGCGAATCCGACTGAGATCGCTCTGCTCGATGTCGTAGATCCAGTCGCCGGTTTCGGGGTCGAGGATCTGGAAGTTGCGAGACCGAGCGAACGCGAGGGCGGTGGTGGGGTCGAGGCTCTGACATCCAACGGACGGCATGTTGAAGCCGCTCATCGACCGGGGCTCGCCCGACGGGGGGTTCTCGTTGAAGTCACGAGAGGGGTACTCGAAATAGAGATCAACATGATCGACGACGCTCACGAGGCCTTCGAATCCGGATAGGTCGACACTGACGAAGTTGTTGATCGGGATCCCGAGATTCTCTTCGATCGTGTCGATCAACATCGGCGCCCCACCAACGGCGAAAGCCTGGTTGATCTTTCGTTCTTCATTCAGTCCGGCGATCGGCACCCAGAGGTCCCGCGGAATCGAGAGCAGCTGGGCCGTCCCGAGCGACTCGTCGATCCGGGCGATGATGATCACGTCACCGAATTGTTCACCCTTACGACCGAGCTGAATGGGGTCGTCAGCGGCGAGATTGGAGGCGCTGTCGTAGCCGACGAGCAACACGTTGAAGGCGATGCCGCCGTCTGCCGATTGTTCATCTCGTGCTGTCAACGTGCCGTCGAGCTCCCACCGATTGATGGAACCGACGGCACGCTCTCCTGCCGACAACGCCCACGCCGCGAAAAGGGCGCCACTGATAGCCAGCACGTTGATCACGAGGAGCAGACGCTCGGGCCAGGTCCGCCGTGCGTTCATGCCACCCCATCCTGGACGATGGTGGCATCGGAGGCCGGCAAGAAGGCGAACACCACACCGCTGGTGACCGTTACCACGGCCATCGGGGCGGCGAAGACGTTGCTCACACCCCGCCCGGTACCCATTTCGAGCGATTCGTTCGCCAACGGGTACTCGAGGCCGTTCGTAGTTACACCGCATGCGCCACCGCCGACCGGGACGAGCGACAGGAGATCACCAACCCGACCGGTGAACGTCCGGCGCTGGTAGACAACCGACATCGAGCCCCCGTCGAGAAGCACATCGACGTCGGCCCCAGACGCTGCGAGGTCGGGGCTGGCGAGCAGCAACAGGCCAGCCATCTCGTGATCTGGCCGACCACCGGACATCGCGACCAACAGGATGCGATCCGGGTCGAGTTCGATGGCCGCCGCAATCGCCAGTTCGAGGTCGGTCGCATCTTTGCTGGACGGGTGACGGCGAATATCCGAGCCGGCCCGTTCCGCAGCCGCCAACCCTTGGGCGGTGACCGAATCGAAGTCGCCGACCGCGATGTCGATGTCGACTCCGATGTCGCGGGCCCGATCGATCCCGGAGTCGGCGGCGATGACGGTGGCGTCTGAGGGCAGCAAGGCTTGCTGTTGCGGGGTGAGAGGATCTCCTCCGCTGAAGATCAAGACGGTGCCAGACATCGGCTTCGGATCGTATGCCCCGCTGGAGTAGTTTCTTTGGCATGTTGCGAAGGACGATCTACGCCGATGACCACGAGTTGTTTCGCGAGAGCGTGCGGGCCTTTCTCGACAAGGAGGTGGTCCCCCACGCCGATCAGTGGGAGTCGGAGGGAATCATCGATCTGGCCATGTTCCGCAAAGCGGGCGAAAGTGGCTTCCTGGGGATCGAGGCGCCCGAGGCGCTCGGTGGCGGCGGCGTCGACGACTTTCGCTTCAACTGTGTGATCAACGAGGAGATTCAAGCCGCCGGTGTCATGGCATCGGGGATGTGCATGACCTTGCACAACGACATCTGCCTGCCGTATTTCTTGGAGGTCGCCAACGAGGAGCAGCAGGCCCGCTGGCTTCCGGGCATTTGTTCGGGTGACACCATGACGGCGATCGCCATGACCGAACCCGGCACCGGATCCGACCTCGCCGGGATCCGCACCACGGCAATAAAGGACGGCGATTCCTACGTCGTGAACGGAACGAAAACCTTCATCACCAACGGGATCAACTCCTCGCTCGTGATCGTTGCGGCCAAAACCGACCCATCACAGAAGCACCGGGGCATGAGTCTTCTCGTCGTCGAAGAGGGCATGGAGGGCTTCAGCCGCGGTCGGAATCTGGAAAAGATCGGCATGCACGCTCAAGACACGGCTGAGCTCATTTTCGAAGACGTGCGAGTGCCGGCCGCCAACTTGCTCGGCCAGGAGGGCCAGGGGTTCTTCAACTTGGTGCGAAACCTGCCCCGAGAACGGTTGTCTCTGTCGATCAGCGCCGTCCACCATGCCAAGGCGGCGCTCGGCTGGACGATCGAGTACTGCAAGGATCGGGCCGCCTTCGGGCAGCCGATTGGATCATTCCAGAACTCGAAGTTCGTGCTGGCCGAGATGAAGACCGAGATCGACATCGCGATGGTCTACATGGACCGACAAATCGAGGCCTACCTCGCCGGCGAACTCACGGCTGATGATGCGGCGGCGTCGAAATGGTGGACCACCGACCTAGAGAATCGGGTGATGGACCACTGCCTGCAGCTCCATGGCGGTTACGGCTACATGGAGGAGTATCCGATCGCCCGGGCGTGGCGAGATGCTCGGGTCCAGAAGATCTACGGCGGAACCAACGAAATCATGAAAGAGATCGTGGGCCGGTCGCTCGGTTTCTGACCCCCACCCCCTGGCCTCGACTCCCAGCCCGGCTCCAAGCCGCGACCCCTGGCCGCTGGTCCCTGCCCCCAAAAGTTTCCGATTTGGCACCGAGATTGCGCCGATTTTCGCCGCGATTTCGGTGCCAAATCGAGAAATGTGTGGGGGGGTGAAGCCGGGGGTCAGAGGTTGCGGTAGTGGCTGGCGAGTCGATCGAAGCCCTCTTCGAGGCTCACCTTTGGTTCCCAATCCAGCGCCTCCCGAGTCCGCCGCTGGTCAAACCAATGCGCGGTACTCAGCTGCTCGGCCAGAAAACTCGTCATCGGCGGATCATCGGTACGACCGCGTCGCTCCCACACCTTCTCCGCCGCCAATCCGCCGACCTTCGCCGCCGTGGTCGGCACGTGGAGCCTCGGCCCGGAGACGCCCGCCGCCTCGGTGATCCGACCGACCAACTCCGAAACCGTCCGTGGTTGTCCGTTCGACACCACGAGCGCCTCGCCTCCGAGATTCGGCGCCCGATCGATCGCAGCCACCAATGCGTCGGCCGCGTTGTCGATGTAGGTGGTGTCGATCAACGCCGTTCCCGACCCCACGAGCGCCAGGCGGCCGTCGCGCGCTCGCTCGACGATTCGGGCCACCAATTGCGTGTCGCCCGGACCCCACACGAGGTGGGGACGAATGGCGAGCACGGGGAACTCGTCCGTCGACTGACCGAGGGCCCACTGCTCGGCCAGCGCTTTGCTCTTGGCGTAATGCCCCCTCGCATTGTCGGGGTCGGCCGGGGTGGCGACAGCTCCGATCAGCGCTTCGCCGGCGTGAGCAACCGACGGCGACGACACGTGGACGAAACGTCTGACGCCAGCCTCACGGGCGGCGTCGATCACCGACTTGGTCCCTTCGACGTTTGGTCGCTCGTAGTCAGCCCAGCTTCCGGTCACGCCGACCCTGGCCGCCAAATGCAGCACAGCGTCGTGATCCTGCAGCGCAGCGGCGACGGCGTTCCGATCGGTGATGTCGCCCAGCACCTCGTGGACGGCGCCGGGTCGGCTCCATGCCGCTTCGGATGTATGCCGCTGGTAGGTGGTGACGCTATCGCCACGAGCGACAAGCAGTTCGACCACGGCGGTACCGATGAAGCTCGTTGCTCCGGTGGCGAAAACTCTCACAGTCGTCGGATTCGGCCGCCGGCGAGCACGCGGGATGCCCAGTGCGCGATCTCGGTTCGATCGATCTTCGAGTTGTGCCGGCGATCAACCGGAAGTTTCGGTGCCACGATCACCGCCGCAACGTCGACCGGATGGGAAAGCGGTCCGTCAGCGTCGAGGCGAGCAACGGCCGCCCTCACCTCCGATGCGAGCACTCCGTCAGCGAGGCAACCTCGAAGCCGGGGACCATCATCGAGTTCCACGACAAGCACCACGACCTGCGCCCCCTCCGGACCCACCCCGACCGCCGCCGCCCGCCGAACGCTGGGAACCGACTCGGCCGCCTGCTCGAAGGAGATCGGAGTGAGCAGCGCCGACGCAGCGTGGATCACATGCTCCACTCGTCCCTCGACCCACAGGTAACCGTCTGCGTCGATATGGCCGACATCACCGGTTCGGTGCCAGCCGGCTGTGCGTGAAGCCAGGTGTTCGGTGTACCAGAGGCGGTCGTAGCCCTCTTTGACATGGTCGGCCTGCACCAAGATCTCACCGAAACCGTCGTCGGCATTGTCTTGGTCGATGCTGACGCTGACGCCGGCCCGAGGTCGACCGACACACACGCCCATTTGTTCACCGCCCCGCTCCCGCAACTCGGTGAGTGAAATGTCGGAAACCGGCAAGACCTCCGTCATGCCGTATGGGGTGTGGGCCTCTGCGTTCGGCATGAGCGCAAGCAACGACTCGAGCAGATCGGCGTGCACTGGGGCTCCCGCCGAAAGCAGGAGGCGCACTCCTCGAAGAGACCGCCGGTGCTCCACGTTGAGACCGAGCTCGTGTTCGGTGGTGAGCACATTCACGAGGGCGGCAGGCGAGGCGAAGATCAATGTGGCCCCAACCGCTTCGACGGCGGCACCCAGTGCGGCGGCCGTGAGCGATCCCGGCCGCGTGACGTCCATGTCGGGAACCGCCGAGGTGATGCCGAGGGCAGGGCCGTAGAGCGCGAACGGGGCGAACGCGGCAACCAGCCGATCGTCGGCCGTGATCTGATAGAGATCGGCGAGGAGATCCCGCTGGGCCTGCAACTGATGGTGCCGGTAGATCACACCCTTCGACGGACCTGTCGATCCCGAGGTGAAGACGACCGCAGCCAGATCGTCGGCCGTTGGCGTCGGGGGATCCGAGCGTTTCGTACCCTCGCCCTCGATGGCGGCGAGGTCGCCGACACCGATTCTCTCGCCCGGCCAACGCAGCGTTCGGGCGGCGGCGAGTGCTCTGGGGATGCCGATCAGATGATCGGGGTTGGCCGAGGCCAACGCCCGGCTCATGTTGCGAGGTCCGAGTCCGGAATCCACCAACACCGTCACGGCGCCCATACGCCAGCAGGCGTAGAGCACGACCGTGAGGTCGATTCCCGGCGGAATCAAGATCGCGACCCGATCTCGGTGTTGCACTCCCCGCCCGGCCAGGCCGGCGGCGAGCGCCCGCACTCGTTGCTGCAGGCCGGAGAAGGTGATCGACGAGGTTTCGTCGCCGTCGAGTTCGACGACCGCTGGCCGATCGCCGTGGGCCAACCGATCGAGTTCGGACCAGAGCGGGGCCCGCTCGACCCGAGTTGTTTCTGCCTGCCCCACGGGATTCGCTCGATCGAGCCAAGCGAACACCGCACCGGCGACGTCCGCTTGCTCTTGAACGAAGTGGCTGGCACCGACGAAACGGTGCACGTCGGCGTGAGGAAGCCGGCGCTCGAGGTCGTGGAGATAGAGATCGGAGAAGACCAGGTCCGAGGGACCCCAGAGCAGCAGCACCGGAACATCGTGGAGTTCGGCGAGTCCGTCGGCAACGGCGGCGAGGGCAGGGGCCGAAGGGTGCGCCGGGTCGAGCGGTATGTCCTGCACGAAATC
Organism: Acidimicrobiales bacterium; assembly: GCA_037969565.1. Lineage (GTDB taxonomy): Bacteria > Actinomycetota > Acidimicrobiia > Acidimicrobiales > SZUA-35 > SZUA-35. The sequence continues at coordinate 13,473 of JBBKXQ010000042.1, forward strand.
GGCGATGGCTTCACGGCGGCCCGACGTGCGGTAGGGGGCGAGGAACCCGGCCCGCACCTCGGGGTCGAGCCGGGGTCGGGACATCTCGAAGGCGGCATGGATGAACGCGGTGGTATTGACAGTCGCTTGGCGCAGAACACCCTTCGTCCGAGTGGCCCGAATGACGGCGGGCGCCGCCGAGCCTTCGGGTTGGCTGACTGCGGTGTTGGTGAGGACGACGCCGGCCAGATCTCCCCCCGAACGCTTGTGTTGCTCGGCCCAGCCCAGGGCCACTGGCCCACCCCAGTCGTGAGCAACGACGAAAACGGGGCCCGCAAGCTCGAGTGCGGCGGACAACTCGATCAGGTCATCGATGCGGTTCTGCAAACGACGAACCACACCGGACCGTTCCGAGAACCCCATGTCGAGTTGGTCGACGGCGATCACTCGGACGTCGGCCGGCGCCTGCTGAAGCAGTTTGCGCCACAAGAAAGACCACGAGGGATTTCCGTGAACGCAGAGCAGGGTCAGCGTCGGCTGTGAACGGCGACCGGGGTCGGGCGCTTCCGCGGTGATATCCGTGTCGGGGGCCGCGGACAGCGCGGCGTGGGTGTCGAGCAGGTGCCAGGTTCGTTCCTGGCCCTGATGATCGGGGGCCTTGACGAGACGAGACCAAGCCGGATCGAGTCCGACGATGCCTTCTGGCGGTTTCTGGGCCGACTCGAGCGCCGGTGACGAACTCACCAGAGGAGTTCGAGAGCCGACGCGTTCAGGCCCGAGCCGATGCCCAGACAGAGCACGCGATCACCGGCACTGAGTGTGTCGGCGACGTGAGCAAGGGTGAACGGTATGGCCGCCGGACCGATGTTGCCGAAGGAAGGAAACGTCATCGGAACCCGGTCGGCGTCGAGTCCGAGCACGTCGATCATCGCCTGCGTGTGGACCTTCGACACCTGGTGGAGAATGTAGACATCCATGTCGAGCCAGTCGGACTTTTCGGCGTCGTCCCACGCGATCTTGGCGAGGTCGGTGCCTGCGTCGAGGAGCGCTTTCGTGTCGGTGCGCATCTGCTCGAGGGAGCCGACACAGAGTTCGTGGTGCTCGGTGGCGGCCCGGAAGAACCCTCGGACCACCTTGTGGCTGCCTTCGTTCTCTGAATGGCGACCGATCAAGGCAGCGGCAGAACCCGAGCCCAACGTGAGCGACGCGAAGTTCTCGAAGAGATCTTGCATCCCGGCTGAGGGAGCATCGAGTCGGGCGATGGTGTTGTCGTGGATCTCCCGGGTGCCTTCGCCGTCGACGACGAGGGCGTAGTCGATCTGGCCGCTTTCGACCATCACTCCGGCGAGGTGGATGCCATTGAGAAAGCCAAGGCAGGCATTGGAAAGGTCGTAGTTCATACAGGTGCTCGGAAGATCGAGCAGATGATGGACGGTGACGGCACTCGACGGCTCGAGCCGCTCCCGGCAGACCGACGTGTCGATCATGAGGCCGATGCGATCAGGATCGATTCCCGACGCCTCGATGGCCTTCCTTCCTGCTGCGGCGGCGGCGTCCATGAACGAGAAACCCTTGGGCCACTGCCGACGTTGTTCGACGCCGGCCAGACTCTGCAGCAGGCCGGGGGCGGCCCCGGACTGTTCGTAGAACGGGCTCAGGCGCTCGTCGATGGCAGCCGAGGTGACGACCTCGGGTGCCTCGCAAGACGCCAGGGACACCATTGCGATGTCGTCGAATGTGAAGCTGGCGTTGCCGCTCATCGGGCCCCTATCGGATCAGGCAAGAGGGTGAGTCTCGCACGAACGTCGCAGAAAGACTCACGCGCCCGTTTTCAGAGTCCGAGTTCTTGTTCGATCCGGGTGAGTCTGGCCTGCAAATCGGCCACCTGATCAGCCAACGATGCGCCACTGGCAACGGACATCGATGCCTCGCCCCGACCCATTGGTCGACCCATTGGATCCTGGTGTTCGGGGGCCGTGATTTGTTCGCCGCCCAGAAGATGGCGCCAGCGATCTTGGCTCTGCCCCGAGCCCCGGCCGATGTTCACGACCAGTGGCTCATCGCGGCTCGCGAGCGCCGACAGAACGCTTTCTATCTCTTCCAGCGATTGAAAGTCGACGTATCGCTCGGTTCGGGTTCGGAGTTCACCGGCTGATTGCGGGCCGCGGAGCATCATCACGGCGAGGACGGCGAGTTCCTTTGGCTGCAACCCAAACGCCTCGTCGAGGACGTGACGATGCTTCTCGGTACGGCCCGACGTGACGGTTCGGGCCAAGCCGGCGGGCCGGAGCAGCAGCATGGTTTCGGCCACGAGCCGGTCTGGATACGCAACGACGGGTTCCCGACTCGACTTCTGGTTGCAGGCGTTGGTCAACGCATTGGTGGAGAGTGGGTAGTGATCGGGAGTCGTCGCCTGCTTCTCGATCAAGCAGCCCAGAACCCGAACTTCCTCTGCGCTCAAATCCATGTTCGGCCTCGCTCCCCTGGTTTCACGTTTCGCACCGTAGTAGCCCCGACGCAGCCGGCCCGAGGACCGACTCATTCAGGAGCGCGGCGGCGAGACCTTGTAGATGCAGGTGCCGGTGGCGACGAGGCGGTCAGCAGCCCACACTTCGGCTTGCGTGAACACCACGCTTTTCCCCCGCTGCGTCACCCAACCTTCGGCCACCATCGTCTCGCCCGGTTTGACTGCCGACCGGTATTCCACGTTCATCGTGATCGTCGCAAACAACGTTCCTTCCTCGTAGGCCGCCCCGATGGCAGGAACCACCACGGTGTCGATCAGGGTGGCTGTGACCCCTCCGTGCACAATTCCCGCTGGTTGCGTCAGCTCCTGACGGAAGGGCAACACCAGGCGGCAGTAGTCACGTTTGACTTCGCTCATCTGAATGCCGACGAGGGTCGGGAAGTAGATCTCCTCCCAGCTGGGAAACTTCGACCATCGGGCCAGGGCTTCATCGGGCAACGGTTCGAACCGGTCGCTGTGCCGACCGACGAAATTCGCAGTTGGGTCAGCATCGGTCAGTCCGGAAGGTGTGTCCATCGGCGGATCGTAGGGGTGTCGATTGGAACGTTCGAATTCCAGGCGGCAAGCTCAGCTTCCGATGACCTCGCCCACCGAGCCCACCACGGTCCACATCAAGACCTCCTCCGACATCACGATCGTCGCCGATCACTGGCCCGGGGACGGACCGGCGATCGTCATGGCTCATGGAGGAGGACAGACGCGCCACTCCTGGGGCCGCACGGCCGGGGTGTTGGCTGCGGCCGGTCATCGCTTGTTGTCGATCGACCTTCGCGGCCACGGAAACTCGAGCTGGTCGACCTCGGGCGACTATCTGATCAATTCGTTCCGGGACGATGCGATGAGTGTGATCGACTGGTTGGACGAACCGGTTGCGTGGGTCGGGGCATCACTCGGTGGCTCCACCGGTCTCGCTGCGGTCGACGCCGCACCCCAGAGATTCTGGGCCCTCGTACTGGTCGACATCACTCCAGCGCCGGCCCAAGCAGGGATCGATCGGATCATGACGTTCATGGTCGAGACGGCGGCAACCGGTTTTGCTGATCTCGATGAAGCGGCCGATGCCGTGGCCGCGTATCAGCCACATCGAACACGACCCAAGAACTCATCGGGACTGGCCAAGAATTTGCAGCAGGGTGAAGACGGTCGCTGGCGCTGGCACTGGGATCCGGCGTTCGTCACCAGCGACCGGTCGATGACCGCACAAAAGACGAAGAACCTGACCCGCACCGAGGCCGCCCGACGTCTGCGTTTGCCGACCATGCTCGTACGCGGCCAGCTCAGCGACCTCGTCACCGAGGCCGAAGCTCGCGCCTTTCTCGAGCTGGTTCCTCATGCGGTCTACGTCGATGTGAAAGACGCATCACACATGATCGCCGGCGACGAGAACGACGCCTTCACCTCTGCCGTCGTCGAGTTCTTCCGCGAACTCGCGTAGGCCGACCGCTCAGACAGCCGTTTCATCAGACAGCCGTTTGATCAGACAGCCGTTTGGTCAGACAGCCGTTTGGTCAGCATGCTCACCCTCACGAATTGTCTTGCGAAGGGTGACCGATCGGCGAACCGGTTGGAAGCCCAAGCCCTCGTAGAGGTGGTAGGCACCGGAGGGATTTTCCGTGTCGACGCCGAGCATCGCATGGTCCAGGCCAGCCTCCCGGAATCGATGCAATGAGGCGATGATCAGTGCCGAGGCGATTCCCCGTTTCCGATGTGATCGGAGCGTTCCCAGGGAGCCGATCCAACCCTCGGAACGTTGAGTCAGTTCGAAGTCCTGGGGGAAGTGATCGTTCAGCGAGTAGCCGACGATCTCGCCGGTTTGATCGTCGACGGCAACGAAGCTGAGATCGAGGCGAACGCCGGACCGCCCGAGCACCGCGGCCCATGACTCGGCTGAACGCGATGTCGATCCCCAATGGTCGGCGAACGCGGCGTTGGACACCAGCCGCGTGCCCTCGGAATCGGTCGATTCCCAGGAACGAATCGACACGCCGTCGATCGGGGTTTGCGCCGGAACGTCCTCCAGCGTGCGGAGCAACTCGTCGCCGAACCGGACGGGTAGGAGGTCGAAGCGAGCAGCGAGGGCAAGGGTTTCGACTTGGTGGTCATAAACGTGGAGCATCGCGTGAGCCGGGAGATGTTGGGACGTCGTTCCCAGCTGCTGGGCTGCCCGCTCCAAGCTCCAGGAAACGATCTGCCGACCAAGGCCCTGCCTCCGGTGATCGGGGTGGATGCCGCCTTGCAGCAACGAACGTTCCAAACGCGTTCCGGAGGGGTGATGAACCGACAGGCCCCAACCGATGAGAGCGACCCCACTTCCACCGGACGAGGACCCCTCCAAGACGACCAGATCGCGACTGGTGTCGATCTCCGGGTCGCTGAAATGGTCGGCGACTTCGTCGAGGGCCGTGGCCACTTCGAGACCGTCCGCAATTTCAGTGGCGCGAATCAGGTGATGCAGCGCCGAGATGTCGGCAATGGTTGCGGGTCGCATGCCGTCATCATTTCAGAGCAGCACTGAGGGCACCGGCCATTTTGTCGAGTTCGTCGGCCCGGGGTGAGACATCAGCGTTACGGAAATCGAGGTTTGCCATCGACTGCAGCGGCACGACGTGCACGTGAGTGTGGGGAACCTCGAAGCCGGCGATCATCAAGCCGATCCGTTCGCAGTCGATGATCGACCGCTGGGCCCGACCGACGGCGTGGGCCACCTCCATCAGGTGGGCCGCGGCTTCGCTCGGCAAGTCGGTCCATTGGTCGATCTCGGCCTTCGGAATGACGAGGGTGTGACCGGGATGAAGGGGGCGGATGTCGAGCATGGCGATGCACAACGCATCGTCCCAGACGATGCGGCTGGGGATTTCGCCTCGGATGATGCGGGTGAAGATCGATGGCATCGCCCGATCGTAAACCGGTGGACCCGGCATTCGCGGGTGGCACCGGCCGTGAGCCAAGATGTCCCCATGCCAGATGAAGCCGTACTGCTCAGCGTGACGGCCGGTGTTGCCACCATCACGCTGAACCTGCCCGAGCAGAAGAACAGTCTCTCGGACGAACTCGTGAATGGATTGGCTGATCGACTCGACGCAGCCATCGCCGATCCTGCGGTCCGATTGATCGTGCTCACCAACGCCGGAAACACGTTTTGTGCCGGAGCCGACCTCAAGTCGAAGCGGCCCGGCGTGAACTCGGCCGGCGATCGCACCTTCGTCGACGTCTTCCGCATCATCCAACAGTCACCGAAGCCGGTGATCGGGCGCGTCGACGGCCACGCAACAGGTGGTGGGGTGGGACTGGTCGCAGTCTGTGACGTCTCGGTCATGCGCAACGACGCCAAGATCGGATTCACCGAAGTCCGGATCGGTGTGGCCCCGGCCGTCATCTCGGTTGTGTGTCTCCCCAAGATGCGACGGGCCGATGCCAGCGAATTGTTCCTGTCAGGCGAACGCTTCACGCCCGACCGGGCCGCTGCGGTCGGACTCATCAATCGCTCGGTCGACCCGTCCGAGCTGGACGCAACGGTCGAAAGATTCGTCGACCAGATCATTCGAGGCGGTCCGAACGCCCTTGCTGCGGCGAAGGAACTGATCACTACGGTTGCCGACATGGATCTCGACGAGGCATTTGCCTGGACCGCAAAAAGGTCACAAGAACTCTTCGATCAGACCGAGGCGAAGGTTGGCATTCAGTCCTTCCTCGATCGCACCGCTGCACCCTGGATTCCCGAGGAGCGTCGCTCATGAAACTCGGAGTCCTCGACCAGAGTCCAGTGCCCTATGGCTCGACCGCAGCCGACGCATTGCGCAACACGATCGATCTGGCCCAACGGTGCGAGAGGCTCGGTTTCCACCGCTACTGGGTGGCCGAGCACCACAACTCCGACGGACTGGCCGGGGCCTCCCCCGAGATCCTCATCAGTCAGATCGCGTCCGCCACCGACCACATCCGTGTCGGATCGGGTGGTGTGATGCTGAGCCACTACGCCCCGTACAAAGTGGCCGAGAGCTTCAAGACGCTCGCCACCTTCCACCCTGGTCGAATCGATCTCGGTATCGGTCGGGCCCCGGGCTCTGATCAAGTCACCATGTTCGCACTCGCCCCGAACCGACAGCCCACCCCGGTCGAGCGCTACCCGGCCATGGTCGAAGAGTTATTGGGATTTCTCCACAACGATCTACCGGCCGACAACCCATTCCGGTCCAGAGTTCGGGCCGTCCCCACCTCCGACGCCGAGGCGCCACCCGTGTGGATGCTGGCCTCCTCACCCGACTCCGCCAGCTTCGCCGCCCATCTCGGTCTGCCGCTCGGCTATGCCCACTTCTTCGGCATGGGGGACGGCGTGGCCATTGTCGACAGCTACCGCCGGAACTTCGAGCCCTCGCGCTGGTTCTCCGAGCCGATCGTGAGCGTGGCCGTTGCCGTGATCTGTGCCGAAACCGACGACGAGGCTCACCGTCTGGCGTCGAGCGTGACTCGCTGGCGGGAGCGCGGGCTGTCGGGGCCGATCCCGGCGATCGACGATGCCTCGTGGCGCGACGCCGCTGCACGCACACCGCTCTCGATCACTCCTGGCCGGAAGCCGATGATCGTGGGCTCACCGGAAACGGTCAAGAGAGAACTCGACGAACTCGTCGCTGAATACCGAGCCGACGAGGTCCTCGCCGTCACCATCGTCTGGGATCACAAAGCGCGCGTCCGCAGCTATGAACTACTGGCTGAGGCGTACGACCTCATGCCGCCCACTACTGGTCAGTCGAGTTCGGGATAGATCGACGGCGGAGGACCGGGGAACCCAGGTCCTTCGCAAACCCAGCACGGTGAGGCCACCGGCCCCGTCCACGCCACCTCGCACCGAAGGCAACTCATGCGAAGTCCTGCCCGACGATGGGTGCGGGGGATGGTTGTCGTCTGATCGAGAACTGCCGTAGTCACACCGACCCATTCGGCGTGACACGGAAAGAATCAAGCGCTAGTGCGTGACAACCGGTTCAAGGGTTTTCGCCTGCTCGACCCAACGCGTGACTTCGCTCTCCGACGGCGTCCGTCGAACAATGCTCTTCTTCGTCTTCTTGATGTGGGCTTCGTTCGTCTCGACCATCGCCGCTGTTAGGTTCGATGCCTTTCGTCGACGGAGTTCCTTCACGGTGTCGACGCCGGCCTGTTCGAGCAGGTCGCTGTATTCAGATCCCACGCCACGAACCCGCATGAGATCGGCTCGATTGGTCCACTCCAGAAGCACGGCCTCGCTGATCCCGGTGTCGGTCGCCATGGCCGCTCGACCCTTCTTGTCGCAACAGGATTTGAGAAGAGCCTCACAGGTTCGAATGCCTGCGTTCCGCAGCTTCAGCCCATTGGCGCTCCCGATTCCTTCGATCACTTCGATGCTTGCCATTGCCATGACTCCTTGCGCTGCGCTTCAGTATGTGGGGATGGAGATATCGCTCATTGCGCGCCGAAAAGTAGCGCAACGAACATGGCTCCTGCCCGAAAGTGGACCGGCAGCGACCACGGCCGCCGACGGGATCAGCCGATGAGGCTGCCGGCGCAGGTGGTTTCGCGCATGTCACTCGGACGAGTGTCGGCCTCGAAACAACGCAAGGTCACGGTCTGTCCATCGATCGTCCAACTCGTGACGATTCCGCTGACGGGATCGATCTCGTATGCGGCGTCTCGCCCTTCACCGATCTCGATGAGAAGGGCTTCCGCGACATACAGCGGATCAGTCGATCGAAGTACTTCGGCGACACCGGCCACCGGACTCTCGACACCGCCCTCGTAGGCCGCAACGAGGCTGTGGCGTGAAGCGTCGCCCTCGAGCGGGGCGAAATACAGGCTCACCGTTTCGATGCAGCCGTCGCAGGTTTGGTCGGCGGTGATGTAGAAGTAGGGGTAGGTGAACCGGAGCGATCCACCGGCAAGGGCGGCGGCGGTGAGCTCGGTCGCCTGTTCGGCGGGCACACCCTCGGGCACCACGATGGTGCGGTCGGGCTGATCCGACCCGGCGGCGGTTTCGACGAGGCTGGTGGACGTCGGCGCCGCTTCGCCCTCTTCTCCCATGGCGTCGGTTTCAGCCGACCCGTCGTCGACCACAACTTCCTCGGAGACTGCGGTGGTGTCCGTGTCGCCGACCAACGTCGAGTCGATCGATCCATCGGCGTCGATGGCGTCAGCGTCGGAGTTGCTACACGCAGTAGCGAGGAGCGCAACGGAGCAGACCAGCGCAAGAAGAACACGGCGTTTCATGGGAATCCTTAGGGAGAGAGCAACGAACATGAGAGCATCTTCGACCGAGCAAGTGGGGTCGGCACCGGATTCGAGGCCTCGCGCCGATTGGACGAAGCAGCCAGTCTGCCGAAGAATCGCCGGCATGCTCGTCGAAACGCTCCTGCCTTTGGGAAAACTCGATCCTGGTCTTCGGGAGCCGGAGACACCGCTGCACATCGCCGACTTTGCGTCCGGAGCCCAGCAGGCCGAGCAGATCGGATTCGATGCCGTCCTGGTCGAGGAGACCAAGGACGACCCCTATCAGCTGCTGGCTCTGGGCGCGGCGGCAACCCAACGCATCGGTGTTGGCACATCGGTGGCGATGGCATTTCCGCGATCGCCAACCATCACCGCCATGTCCGCCTGGTCGTTGCAGAAACTCTCCGAAGGGCGATTCGTGCTGGGGCTCGGCTCGCAAGTGCGGGGGCACGTGCGGCGCCGATACGGCATGGAGTGGCACGCCCCGGCGCCCTGGATGCGGGACTACATCAATGCCATGCGAGCGGTCTGGGATTGCTGGGAGAACGGCGTGCCTCTCGCCTTCGAAAGCGAGCACTACACGCTCGACCTGATGGTGCCCCTGTTCAATCCGGGGCCCATCGATCAACCCCGCATCCCGGTGCACGTGGCCGCCATCGGACCGAACATGTGCGGAGTGGCCGGTGAAGTCGCCGACGGGATCAGGCTCCATCCGGTCTGCACACCGCGTTTCATCGACGAGCAGATGAAACCGGCGGTCGAGCATGGTGCGGCGAGAGGTGGACGCGACGAATCGGCGATCGAATGGTGCATGAAGCCACTCGTCGGCACCGCGCCGACCGAGGCCCGTCTGGCCGAGGTGGCCGAAACGGTGCGAGCCCGGGTGGCCTTCTATCTCTCCACTCCCTCCTACCGTCGAACCTTCGAGCTGCACGGCTGGGGTGACGTGGCCGAGCGGGCGTCACGGCTCTCCAAAGCCCAACAGTGGGACGACCTTCCGAAGCTCGTTCACGACGAGATGCTCCACACGGTCGCCACCCTCGCCACCCACGAGCACATCGCCGACACGCTTCGGGATCGCTATCTCGGTCGAGTCGATCGGATCGAGTTCTCCATGCCGGTCAACACGCCGGCCGACGCCGAAACGCTGTCGTCGATTCTGACTGAGCTGAAATCGTGACCGAAAACCGCAGAGCAAGCTCACCCATATCGGGCCATCAGGACTAGCTCCAAGCCAGTTCACCCATTCAGTTGGGAAGTCTGGTGGACCCAAATGGGCCCATGGGCAAACGGCAGCGGTTCATTCCGGGCAGCAAAGCGTCGACTTCGGCCGCTGGCGCGGGAAGGGCGATCTTGGTGGCCTGCATCGGTGCCGTGACTCTCACCGCCCTGCCTGCCAGTGCGTCGCCGACTGCTGAGCCAACCATTTCGGCACCGGCCTTCGCCACCGGAGACGACAGCATCCTTCCTGGCCCTGTCACGATCGAGACCGTCGACGGCCATCGTTCCCCGTCCGACCTTTCTCCCGATGAGGCCGAGGCACTCGAGACGATGCTCGCCCAACAAGCGGAGTCAGCGACATCCCTCCCTCTCGAGCCGGTACCAGGCCGATTTGCAGCGTCGATCACACCGACATTGAGCGTCGTCTATCGGCGTCCCGTGCCCACGAACGTGAAGGCCGTGGTCGATGCCGCCGTGAGCGATTGGGTTGCGGCCCTCGATTTCCAAGCGCCAACGTGCGTCAATTTCGACTGGGCCGACCTCGCGGCCCAAGGCCTTCCGAACGTTCTCGGGTATGCGGGCAGTACCGGCTATGTGCAGAACGTGGATGACGGTCTGCTCTATCCCCTCGCTCTCGTCAACAGTCTCGTCGGCGCCGATTTCTACGAGGACGGCTGCGAGTTGAACATCACACTCGCCAGCAACTATTACGAGGTGGAGGGCGGATTCTACGCCAGCACCTCCCCGGCCTCGGTCCCTCTCAATCGACTCGACCTCTACACGACGGTGCTCCACGAACTCGCCCATGGCCTCGGGTTCGGCGGGCTGGCGTTTGCGAATGCCGACGGAGTTTTCCTTTACGATCCGCCCAGCATCTTCGACTCCCTGGTTCTGGTCGACGGGGTTCCGCTCATCGAGACGGCCGATCCCTCCCGGTGGCTCACCTCCGGGCGCCTCTACATACGGATCGGAGCCGGCCAGACAATGAAGTTGTACTCGCCATCCACCTTCATCGGCGGGTCGAGCTACTCCCACTTCGACGAGTACACGTCGATTCCCGGCACGCCCGGGGCGCTAATGAGCCCTGTCCTGAGGCGCGGTGAATCCCTGCGGATCCTCGACGAAGCGGTCCTCGGCGTGATGGCAGGTGAGGGCTGGCAGGTGAGGGCTCCCGAAGTACCCGTGCCCGAAGAACCGGTGCCCGAAGTACCCGTGCCCGAAGTACCCGTGCCCGAAGCGCCTGCACCCCAAGCACCGGGACCCGAAGCGCCTGCACCCCAAGCACCGGATCTACCTCCTTGTGGAATCGTGATTCCCGACAACCCCACGCTCGGCTCGAACGGCGGGGAGTTCGGTGGCGAGGTTGCCGATCGGGCCAGCGCTTCCGTCTGGCGCCTGTACTCAGCGATGTTCCTCCGCCAGCCCGACCGGGCAGGCTTCGACTATTGGAATGGCATCCATCAGAGCGGCGTGTCGCTCAACCAGATCGCCGCCCAATTCGTGAATAGCGCAGAAATGGTGGGGCGTTACGGCAGCCTTGGTGACGACGACTTCTTGAATCGGGTCTACGCCAACACGTTGAGCCGCTGCCAAGACCAGGCGGGTTTCGACTACTGGATGGCCCTGCTTTCCAGCGGGGAGCTCAGTCGGGGTGAGATGTTGATGTATTTCAGCAGTTCCGAGGAGTTCAAGGTGCGAACCGGCGTGACCGCCTGATCGTTCTCACTCGATCACCCGACGGCGGTTCTGTACTTGGCCGGCTCGGTGGGATGTGTCTCCGGCCAATCGTGGAGTCGGTCGGGTTTGGTGTTGGCCCAGTGTTGGTTGTCGGGTCTTCGGATCCGCAGGGTTCGGTCGGGTAGGAGTTTGATCGACCATTTGCCTTCGTGGACGGCGTGATGATGCTGGTTGCACAGCGGCACCAGGTTCTCGAGGTCGGTCAATCCGCCTGGATCCCATTCTTTGATGTGGTGGGCTTGGCACCAACTGACCGGCCGATCGCAGTCTTTCCAACCACACGATGAGTAGATGGCTTTCAGTGCTGCCCATTGCCCGTCGGTGGCAGTGCGGGCACTTCGCCCGACATCGATCGGAACACCCCGCTTGTCGATCACAACCTTTCTGATCACCGCATCGCAGCAGAACCGGTCGATCGTTTCGGGCGGGAGTTCGGCCCCATCAGTCGTTTCCCGAACCGAGTGCTTGTGCGGGCCGTGGAGGGCCGTTTCGGCGTCGACGACCAACGTGACATGGGCCCGGCCCTGACGGCCGTTGCCGTGGGACACCAACTCCAGCAGCGCTTCGAGGGCCAAGGCCGAGTTCTTCTTCACCGGGGTGCCGTTGTCGCTTGCCTTGTTGGCCAGGGCGGAGACTTCACGTTCGATGGCGCCAGTGAACACGGCGTAGCGCTCGGGATCGAGGCTGGCGTGGATCTGGCCCATGCCGTCTTTGTCGGTCCAGTATTTGAGTTCGGATCTTGCCCGTTGTTGCAGGGCCCGGCTCAGGCCGTGGTCGTCACGGATCCGATCAACCTCGCGGCGAAGGTGCCGGTTGAAAGTATCCACCGGCATCCGCGCTGCGGCCTCCACCAAGTCGTTCTGCAAACCTGCCAGAGCGTCGCGAGTGGGTTCGTCAAGCGAACGGGCCGTGCGAGCGATCGCATCCAAGTGCTCAGCATCGACACGGCCGTCAGCCAACGCCGAACCCAGCGACGGCATCGCCTCGGCCACACCGGCCCGGGCCGCTTCCTTCCGGGCCGTACCGGCCGACACGTCACCAACCCCGAGCAGCACGGCCCCAGCATCAGCCCCGGTGCCGGCGGCGGCGAGTTGGTTGGCTCGTTGCCCGATCCGCAGCTTCACTGCGGCCAGCGCCCGCTCGGCGCCACGAGCCTCGGCGGTGGCACTCCGGAGCGCTGCCTCATCGAGGCAGGACACGTCGACGGAGCAAAGCTGATGGCTGATCTTCTGCAACGTGATGGTGGCGCAAGACATGGCGCGTACTTCCCCAGGCCACATGGGGCCCGTCAGATCTCAGCCAAGAAACAAAGGCCGGATCGGTTGAGTTAGGGGGAAGTCGGTACTTCGAGCGGACGAACCGTGCGACCCACACTAGCGAACACCAGTTCGATTGTCCATCCTTTTCTGCAAGAAGTTTCCTGTGCAGGAACAGCCGAGACTGCTTCTTCTGAACCCTACTCAGGGGGTGTGACATCAGCTCGAGGGCGGCGTCGGCCAAGCTCAGGCGGTCGATCCGACCTGGAACTGATTCGGAGCAAACGCCATGCACATCGAGAACACCGCCATCATCGTCGATGACTATGACCGCGCCATCGAGTTCTTCGTGGAAGGTCTGGGTTTCGACCTCGTCGAAGACAGCCCCTCGCTGACCAACGATGGCCGACCAAAGCGATGGGTCATTGTCCGGCCACCGAAAGCGAGCACCGGCCTGCTGTTGGCTCGGGCCGACGGCGACGAACAACGAAATCGCGTCGGCACCCAGTTCGCCGGTCGAGTCGGATTGTTCCTCCGAGTAGATGACTTCGATGCCACGTACGGCCGCATGCTCGACCATGGCGTGGAGTTCCTCACCCCGCCACGCGACGAACCGTATGGTCGATTCGCCGTTTTCCTGGACATCGCCGGCAACAAGTGGGATCTGCTCGGACCCGCCTGATCTTCAGCAAGGATCACGTCACGGGAACACAACCGGGACGTTGCGAGGCTCGAGCCCCTGACCAACTCGGCTGTTGTCGCCGAACCAGATGTTGACAAACGGATCATATCTTCCTATTAATTGATGTATGCGACGCCGCAAGGGCACTCTGCTCCCTCTCGAAATCGAGATTCTTCGATCGGCCGTCGACGCCAAGCGTGACGAAAACGGTTGGATCCACGGCTTCCGCCTGGCCAAGGCGCTCCGAGGCGACGATGGCGGCCGTCTGACATCACACGGCACCCTCTACAAAGCGCTCGGTCGGCTCACCGAAGCCGGCCTCCTCGATGACGAGTGGGAAGATCCCGATGAGGCCCTCGCCGAGGGCCGCCCTCGTCGACGCCTCTACCGCATCAACCCAGCCGGCACACGAGCGCTGGCGGTGGCCCAAACCGAAACGACGATTATCGCGGCAAACGCTCGTCCCGGAATCGCACTGACATGATCAGCGCAAACCTCGGGCCGTGGCTCTGTCGTCGCTGGGTCAAGATCTACACCAGTTGCCTGCCCCGAGAACTCGCCGAGCAACGGCGACACGAGATCACTTCGGATCTCTGGGAACACCGCAATGATTCGACCAACGCCGGTCGAAGCGCACTGAGCCACAACCTCGACGTGATCGACCGGGTGCTGTCGGGCATCCCTGCCGACCTGTCCTGGCGGAAGGGAATCCAACAGTCGCAGTTGCGACTTCAGACAGGAGACCCAATGGTGAAAACACGGCAAATCCCGCGATCAACGATCGCGCTCATCGTGCTTGCCGCATTTGGCATCGCGACGCCACTCCCCTTCGTTGCGCTACTCGGCACCGGAATCAAAACGGCAGAGATTGCGTGGATGCTCGGCTGCCTCGGTCTTGCCGCGGTGCTGGCCGCCGGCCTGGTGCTTCGGCTTCGAGGAACGAGCCAGCTTGTTTCGACCGCCCTGCTCGTCGTGGGAGCGTTCAGTCCCTCCGTCGCCTGGTTCTGGATGCCTCCCGTCTACCTCGTCACGGTGGCCATCATCGTGATGGCTCTGGCCACCTTCAGGAGTCAGCCCATCTTTGGCCCCGAGCCTGCTTGACCGACAGCACCCGGAGGTGCGGGTCACGGCGCTCAGCGCCGCGACCCGCATCTCTGCGAGTCCGGAACGGCGATGCACCAAAGAGCTGAGCGAATCGATGGCGGTTTCGACCACCGGCCCTCGCCGGCACCAGCACCCGCCTGATCCCTCACGTTCCTTGCCGGCTCCGTTCGGCGAGTTCCACCGTCGCTCGGGACGGAGCAGCACCGAGCTCGGCGCGACACATTTCTTCGCACCGTTTGAAGGTGCTCAGCGCGGCAAAGCTGTCGCCCCGAGAGAGTTCGGCCTCCATCAAGAGCCGGTAGGCGGTCTCTCTCAGGGGATCGAGAGTGATGGCTTGGTCGGCGATCGTTATCGACAGTTGCTCATTTCCCCGATCGATCCAACCCTCGGCCAGCAGCACATAGGCATGGTAGAGATCGGCCTGGAGGCGCCGTCTCCTTGCGTCGACCCACTCCCCTTCGACGCCGCCCAGAAACGGTCGCCGCAGAATGCTCGACGCAACGGTCGCCTCCGGAAGGGCACTCATCCAGTCACGACGGCGGGCGGCGGCATCGGCCCGGTCGAGTCGACGCACGGCATCTTCGACGTCAACCCAACCCTGCGGCGGGAGATTGACCGCGTAGGCGCCGCCGCTCGACGTCAGGATCGCTTTGGCATCCAAGCCGCACCGGGCCAGCAGCGAACGAATCTTGCTGATCAAGACGTTGAGGGAGCTGCTCCACTGGTCGGGGAGCTCCTCGCCCCAGATCATGTCGGCCAGACGATCGCGATCGATCGGAACCCGTTCGAGCGTGAGTGATGCCAACGCAACCCGCGCCTGTTTGCCGGCCAGATCGGCTTCGCCGAACGTCCCCGCCGGCCCCTCGACCACAAGCCGACCGGTGAGGAAGATGCTCAACGAAGGCCGAACCACCAACATCCCGACAACCTTTCTGCAATAGCGTTCATCTACGTTCGCACAAAGGGGGAAGGCAGTGTCCGGCAAACTCATCGAATGTCCGTGCGGAACCGTCTTGCGAGGCGAAGGTCTCGACCACGTGGTGGCCGAGGCCCAACGTCACGCCAAGTCGGTTCATGACATGGAGCTCGACGACGAACAAGCCAGAGCGATGGCTCGACCGGCCTGACCGCTCCCTTCACGCAAACCAACAACGAAGGAGCAGGTCATGAAACAGTTTGCTTGTGCGACCGTGGTCGCGGGATGCGACGGAGTGGTTTCCGGGGAGACCGAAGACGAGGTGCTGGCCGCCGCGGCCGCTCACGCCGCAACGGCTCACGGCATGAACGAGGTACCACCGGAGGTGGTCCAGGCGATCCGGGCGGGGATCACTGACAACTGACCGTTCGCATCGACTGATTGCTCCCATCGGCGCGGGCATCGTCGGTCGATCGCTTCGTGGGCCGGCATAAACTCTTCCGGCCCGCAGTACGAAGAGAACCGAGACGTGTCGATGCCCAGCCAAGACAATCCAACCGTTGCCTACTTCTGCATGGAGTACGGCCTTCAAAACGATCTGAAGCTCTACGCAGGCGGATTGGGAATCCTGGCTGGCGATTACCTCAAGGGCGCCAAGGACGAGGGCCTGCCGATCATCGGCATCGGGATCAAGTGGAAGCAGGGCTACACCGATCAGTTCATCGGCGATGATGGCCGACCCTACGACACGTTCAAGAACCGCGAATACGACCTCGAAGACACCGGCATCACTGTTCCGGTGACGGTCCGCGACCACGAAGTGACGGTCAAGGTCTGGAAAACCGAGGCGTACGGAAACGCAACGCTCTATCTCCTCGACACCGACCTCGAGGAGAACAACGCCGACGATCGCTGGATCTGCGGCCAGCTCTACGGCTGGTTCAAGGAGGAGCGTCTGGCCCAGGAGATCGTGCTGGGAATCGGTGGCGTGCGGGCGCTGCGGGAACTCGACCTCGACATCGACGTCTACCATTTCAACGAGGGGCACGCCGTTCTGGCTGCCCTCGAACTGATCGAAGAAGAGAAGTCTCGGGGACTCAGTTTCGAGGAAGCCTGGCGCATCACCAAGGAGCAGGTCGTGTTCACCACACACACGCCTGTTGTCCAAGGCAATGAGAGCCACGAATTGCGCACGATGGAATTCATGGGCGCGTTTCGTGGGCTGAACCGCGAAGAGATGAGTCGGATTGGTGGCGATCCCTTCAACATGACCGTTGCCGCTCTCCGTCTGTCCCGAAAGTCCAATGCCGTTGCGATGCTCCACGCCGACACGGCCAACAAGATGTGGCACCACGTAGCCGGCCGCAGCGAGATCGTCGGAATCACCAACTGCATTCACACGCCGACTTGGGTCGACGACCGGATCACGGCGGCCTACGACCAGGACCAGCCGCTGCTTCCGGTGCACAACACGATCAAGGGCGAGCTGATCGACTTCATCCACGAACGCACCGGCGCCCAACTCCGAGCCGACAACATCCTGATCGGCTTCAGTCGAAGAGCGGCGACCTACAAGCGGAGCGACCTGATCTTCTCCGACATGGAAACGATCGAGCCCTACCTGAAGAACGGTCAACTCCAGATCGTGTTCTCCGGGAAGGCCCACCCGCTCGATGACACGGGCAAGGGAATCGTCAGCAACCTCGTCGCGATGATGAAGGCCTACCCCGACTCCGTGGTGTTCCTCGAGAACTACGACATGAACATCGGCCGCATGCTCACCCGCGGTTCGGATGTCTGGTTGAACAACCCCCGCCGGCCGCAAGAAGCCAGCGGAACCAGCGGCATGAAGGCCTCGATGAACGGCGTCTTGAACTGTTCGATCCTCGATGGCTGGTGGCCCGAGGCGTGCCAAGACGGCGAGAACGGTTGGCAGATCGGAGACGGCTTCGAGTCGGACTCCGACGAAGAACTCGACGCCAAGGACCTGGCGTCGCTCTACGACGTCCTACTCAACAAGGTGTTGCCGACGTACTACGACAACCCCGAGAAGTGGGAGGCCATGATGCGGGAGAGCATCAGCTCCACGTCAGAGCCGTTCGCCATGAAGCGGATGCTCGAGGACTACTACTCCAAGTTGTATCGAGCCGACTCAGTCTGAGCGGTGACTCGATCGATCAGCCTGCGACGAACCGGATCGCTCTCGACGCGATGAGATCGGTTCGTTCGTCTCGGGCGATCGAGAGCCCTTCCTGGGTTGCGTAAACGATGGCGTCACCACTCGAGCTTGCGTCATAGGTGATGATCGGTTCGAGTGTTGTCGGCGTCGCAGAGGTTGAGCCGTCGCCGATCACGACATCCCACCAGGTGGATTCGGCCTCGTGGTTTCCGTGGGCATCGGCCGGTTCCCCCACGGTGAGGCCGCTTCCGGCTTCGATGTCGAGAACCGTCACCCGGAGGGATCCTGACTCCGTCCCGGCGAGGAGGTGGTCGAGATCGGCAGGCGCACCCCCGACCGTGACACTGCTGGTCTCGCCCGACTCGTGGACCACACCGATCGATCGTCGGGCCCCTTCGTCGTCGACCGTCAGGTAGTAGAGGTCGTTGTCGTCGATGGCCGGTGCAATGCCGTTTTGGACGATGACGTCGACCGAGCCGCCGGCGAGTGAGATGTCGGCGATGGCGAGTTGTTCATCGGCGGCGGTTCGGTCGACCCTCGTCGCCAGGACTGACTGGCCATCCGATGACCATTCAAGCTCGACGAAGTACACGTCGGTTTCGACCGGCGCCACTTCCGTGAGAGCGAGCGACGTCAAGTCGAGCGTCCAGAGTCCGCTTCCACCCGGTCGCTGAACAACTCGCCGTCGGCGGGTATTTCTACGACACATCTCTTCGGTCGGCGGCCGAAAAGTGGTGGCGCCTACTGCAGCGAAGTGAAACCCTTGCGTCCTGTGAATACTTCGAACGAGGTGACCTCCCGGCTCGCAGCCCTCTGCTTCGATGCGAACGATCCGCTTCGGATGGCGCGGTTTTGGGCTGCTGCTCTGGGCTGGGGCATCGAAGACGAGAACGATGACGAGATCTGTCTCGTGCCGACCGACGGCACGAGGCTCGAGATCCTGTTCCTGCCGGTGTCGGAAGAGAAGGTGGCCCGGAACCGCATCCATCTGGATCTGACGACGACATCCATCGAAGACCAGCGGGAAACGGCTGCGCTGTTGGTCGAGCTGGGTGGCCGCCACATCGACATCGGTCAACGCGGTGACGAGGGCCATCTCGTGCTTGCCGACCCCGAAGGCAACGAGCTGTGCCTCATCGAGCCGGGCAACAATTTCCTCGCCGGCTGCGGACGTCTGGGAGCGATCAACTGCGACGGGACGCGTCGGGTCGGACTCTTCTGGAGCGCGATGCTCGGCTGGCCGTTGGTCTGGGATCAGGACGCAGAAACCGCGATCCGAGCGCCGGACGGCACGGGTCCGCTCATCACCTGGAGTGGTCCGCCGTTGCTCCCGAAGCTCGGAAAGAACCGACTACATCTCGACATCGCTCCACTCGGGCACATCGCTCAGCGAGCGGAAGTCGAGCGCCTCGAGGGGCTCGGGGCGGCACAAGTCGATATTGGCCAGGGCGAAGTCAGTTGGGTGGTCATGGCCGATCCCGACGACAACGAGTTCTGTGTGTTGACCCCTCGCTAGGGAAGATGATGGCCAGGTGCAACCCGACGAGCGCGACGACGGCCGGATCGTGGAAACCTGTGCACGATGAGTGAGTCAGACGCAATTGAACAGTCCGCTCGGCCGGCGACAACGACGTCGCTGCTGGTGGATCTGAGGCAACTGGGTGTTCGTGACGGCATGACCCTGATGGTGCACCCTTCACTGTCGCGCCTCGGATATGTCTCGGGCGGAGCCCAAGCGGTCGTGACGGCATTGTGCGACGCAGTTGGCGAGGCCGGAACGCTCATGATGCCAACGCACTCCGGTGATCTGAGCGACCCCGCTTCCTGGTCCAATCCGCCAGTACCTGAGTCGTGGTGGGAGACCCTTCGGCAGGAGATGCCGGCGTACGACCCACAGATCACGCCCACCAGAGCGATGGGAGCGGTAGTCGAGTGTTTTCGACATCTGCCGGGTGTTCGCCGGAGCGCTCATCCGACCGTGTCGGCCGCAGCTGTCGGGCCGAACGCTCGGGGGCTCATCGAGGGCCACGAACTCGAGTTTGGCCTCGGCGAGTCATCTCCCCAGGCCCGGCTCTACGAGTTGGACGGGCACATCCTGTTGCTCGGAGTCACGCATTCGAACAACACATCACTTCACCTCAGCGAATATCGGGCTGCTCCTGCGGATCCGGCGACGACAACCGACTGGTCGCCCGTCAGTGTTGACGGCCAACGGGCCTGGGTCTCCTACGCCAATTTTGTCGACGATGACAGCGACTTCGAACAACTCGGAAACGACTTCGCCGCCACCGGGCTGCAAGTGACAGCCGCGGTCGGGGCGGGCCAAGCACATCTGATGAGGGCGAGAGATCTCGTCGACTTCGGCGTGGATTGGATGTCCGAGCACCGCGCCATGCATGCGTGACGAACGCTGGCGTCGACCGATGGATTGGCTCGTACCACGAGGTCACCTCGCCGTCCCGGATCGTTCACACTTGGGAGTTCGAACGTGATCCGGATCGCCCCGGGCTCGAATCGTTGACTGCGAGTTGGTACGTCGTGGATTCTGTTCGGTGCGAGACTGCCTGTCATGACGCATGTCGAGCTGCATCGGACGCATCGGGTCGGTTGGCTTCGAGCTGCAGTGCTCGGGGCCAACGACGGGTTGGTGTCCACGGCAAGTTTGGTGATCGGGGTTGCTGCGTCAGGCGCAGGTCGCAGCGCAGTGTTGGTGGCGGGTATGGCTGGACTCGTCGCCGGGGCCATGTCGATGGCTGCCGGCGAGTATGTGTCGGTGAGTTCGCAGGCCGACACCGAGCGTGCCGACCTGGACCGCGAACGAGGTGAGCTGCGTGACGCCCCCGAGCGTGAGCTCGCAGAACTGGGGAGGTTCTTCGTCGAGCGTGGCCTTGAACCCGCGCTCGCTCACGAGGTTGCCGTGGCCATGACTGAGCACGACGCGCTCGGGGCGCACGCTCGAGAGGAACTCGGAATCTCAGAGTCAACGGCGGCTCGCCCGGTTCAGGCCGCGTTGACGTCGGCCGGCACGTTTTCTGTTGGTGCGGCCCTTCCCTTGCTCGTGGCGGTCGTTGCGTCGGGCACGGCACAGATCGTGCTGGTTGCCTCGACGGCTTTGGTGTTCTTGGCGGTGCTCGGCATCGTCGGAGCGCGTGCGGGTGGGGCGCCGGTCGCGGTGGCTGCATTTCGGGTCACGTTCTGGGGTGCTCTGGCGATGGCCGTGACGGCGGCGATCGGACGATTGTTCGGCGCCGTGGTGTAACTGCGATTTGGTCGGTCGTGGATCCGATCAACGCCCGAGCAGCCGCCGCAACGCATCCGAATCGCGTGTTCGTCGTCGGGCTTCATCAGGTTCGATGATCGCGGCGCTTCCATCGGCGGGCTGGTCGTCGAACAACGCCGGTTGCGGTGCGGGCTCGGCGTCGTCGAACACATCGGCGAGCCAGTGGGTGCGTTCACTGAACCAATAGCGCAGCATCGTGACCACGCCGTCGCCGAGGTCGGTGATGCAGCCCTCGGATGTGATGAAACCAGCCCATGACAGGTGGACCCCGTCGTATTGCGTGGCCACCGACCTCCAATCGGGCACGAGTTGTTGCGTCGGCTCTGTCCGGGCCCCACGTTGACCGGGGACCGCCATCAGCACTGCCACATCGGAGAGATTCTGGTTCCTCGACGGCAGCTCCCAATGCTCGAGGTTGTGGGCAGCGTGCTTGGGGTGTTCGCTCACCAGGCGAGCCCAATCATCTGGCTGATGGATTTCGAACACCCGCGCCGTTTCGGTGGCCGGAAGCCACCACCTCGTGATCGGTCCGCCTGCGATGTACATCTCCCACGCATCAATCAGCTGGGCATGGGCAACCTCAGGCGGATCCGACACCGTCCACAGGCCGGCCCAGGTGAACTGGCCCGCGTCATAGACCGTGTCGAAGTCTCGGAACAAGGGTGCCAACTCGTCCGCAGAGAAACGGTCTGCGGTCCACCACTGCTGTGATCGACGATCAATCGGCGCATGAAGCTCAACTCCGAAGCGAGCGTCGATGGCCTCAGCGATCGGCACTCGGGCTTCAGCGTTGCGGTAGGCCGATGCAACTGTGCTCGGCGCATCGGAGATCCACGGGCCGGAGTCGGTCTCACCGGCCAACACGGCCGCCTCGACCAGATCGCCGAATGTCATGGTGGCGACTTTCTCCACTGCAGCCCGCACGGCGAAGGGTTCGGAAGCGGCCCGATGGAGGTCGTACTCGTCGGGATGGCCGAATCGGGACTCGAGCCTCGCGAGCAGGGCAACGCCGAGTGGAGCCTGCAGCAGCGCATCGACAAATCCGTCCATCACCGAACAGTACGGCTCGAGCAAGGGGTTGGCACCACGATTTCGCGTCGAGCGGAGAGCGGCTGACGGTCGGCCAAAAACTCTTCTTCAGGTGAGAAGAACCAACGAGCGACTCACGCCGGGTCGGAACCACAGCGAACGATGGAACTTCCGCGCCGCACCCGGCTGTGTGTCTAGGCTCGTGCAGCCATGAGCTTGCCAACGACAATGACCGCAGCGATCACTGTCGGCCACGGCGGGCCGGATCAGATCGAGGTCCGGACCGACCAGCCACTGCCCCGGGTCGGGCCCGGAGAAGTACTCATACGGGTGACGGCGGCCGCGGTGAACAACACCGACATCTGGTCGCGCGAAGGCAGGTACGGAACGGCCGAGGACGCCGATGCGATCGTCGGATGGCGAGGGGTCCCCCTCGACTTCCCACGGATCCAAGGCATGGACATTGCCGGCGAGGTCGTGGGTTTCGGGGAGGGAGTGAGTGCGAGCTGGCTGTCCAGGCGAGTTCTCGTGGATCCTGCAGTCGAATACACGGGTGTGTTCCCCACGTCGATTGCGGGCAGTGAGGTCGACGGGGGCTTCGCTCAGTACCACGTGTGCCAGGAGCGCCAGTTGTGCGATGTCACGGGGTCTCCGCTCACCGATGCACAGCTGGCGTGTCTTCCCACCGCGTACGGAACGGCTCTCGGGATGCTGAACAGGGCCGACTGCAAGACAGGAGAGCGGGTGCTGGTGACTGGCGCCTCGGGAGGAGTCGGAATGGCGGCGCTGCAGCTGCTCGTCGACCGCGGCTGCATCGTCGTGGCCCGAACGAGTGCACCGCATCGCGAATTGATCCTCGCACTCGGTGCGGCTGAGGTCTCGGTCCGGGGCGTCGACGACCTGTCTGATCTGGAGCGCGTCGATGCCGTCGTCGACGTGGTCGGTGGTGAGGAGTTCGGCACGGCTGTCGATCGGCTGCGGGCTGGGGGTCGACTCGTCACCGCCGGCGCGATCGCCGGGCCAGTGGTTTCCCTCGACCTGCGCCGCCTCTATCTACAGCAGCGGACACTCATCGGTTCGACGATGCACACACCTGACGACTTCGTCCAACTCGCGCAGATCGCGGTGGCAGGTGCGGTGGCCCCCGTTGTTGCGGGGACCTACCCGCTCAGCGATATCGCCGCCGCTCAGGCCCGCTTCCTGTCCGGCGACTTCGTCGGCAAACTCGTGCTCCAGCCGCACGACAACGTCCCGGGGCACAACAACTAGCGTCCAATTCTCGGCAGGTCCGGAAGCTCAACGCGCATGGCCTCGATGTACAGATCTCAGACCGCAATAGTCATTCGGTCTTCGTCCAGGTGCCACATCCGGAACCGGCGCTAAATCGATCGTCGGACTTCTTGATCTCTACGATCCCCGGTCCTTCGATGTTGTCGTTCGCCAGAATTTCTCCGAAGCCATGACCGAACCCGGACGCTCGTTCCCAGTAGCACCCTTGCTGACCATCGGAGCGATAGAGGCCTGGTTCGATGTCCCCTCCCACTTGCCAGTCACCAGCCGAGAAGGAACGGGCAGGAGTCGTGCTCGGCACGAAGGGCAACCAGAGGCCGCACCCAGAGTTGAAAGCGAAATCGCTTTCAACGATGGCGACGACCGTCCGGTCCGACGCATTGCCGTTCGTGATGATTTCGTCGAAGTCGCCCGAGACCCCCGACAGCCTCTCCCAGTAGCACGAGCTGCCAGGGTCGATCGTGTAGACGCCGGCCTCGAGATCAATCCCGACAAGGAGGGTGCCCTTGCCAAAGGGTTGTGGGTCATCGAATACAGCGGCAAGGTTCAAGACGTGATCCGGTCCAGTCTCGCGGCCGGAGAAAACTTCCTCAATGGAGAGATCGAAGCTCTCATCGCCGACAATCACACTCAACGCGTTCGTCAGCAACGCGGGTTCGGTCACGACAGCGAAGCGGGCCACGCAGGTCTCGTTGATCCACTTGCCGAACGCATCGAGGCTCGAGGGAGTCCCGGCCGATGCTCCGGTGCTGTTCGTTATCGTGATCTCAAGTGCTCGCACGGCGATGGGGACCTGCAATTCGCACGCTGATTCATTCTTGCGGGCCGGGAGGACAATTGACATTGAGGTGCTGGCGACCTCGCCGACGTTAACTCGTAGAGGGGCACCGTCAGCTCCGATAACCGCAGCAGTCGTTGTTGTCTCTTCCGGCTCGGCGGCCGGTTCCGTCGTACTCGAAGTTTCTGGCGCATCCCCGTCGGCGCTGTCGTCGTCTTGCGCTTCGCTCGCAGAGGCAGGCTCGGTGGTCGCTGTGGTCGACGCTGTTACTTTTTCCGGATCGGGCTCCTCAGAAGCAGGGAGAAAGGCGCCGAGCAACACAAGCGCACCGAGTGCGCCTACCGGAATGAAGAAGCGCTTTTTCTTCCAGAGGGGTCTTTGGGTGCCGGGCGGACCAGGCTGCTGGGGAGCTGTTGGCGGAGCCGGCGCCGCGCCGAGTGGGCGGTATTGGTCAGTCCATTGCGTCCCGTCGTAGTACCTCTCGGTATTCGGATCGTTCGGGATGACATGCCAACCGGCAGGACTGCTTTGTTCGTTGGTCACAGGTCTTTCGCGTACATAGAGGTTTGCGCCGTTATTTCAGAACCCACACGTGTCTACTCGGCCAAACTCGGTTCGAGGAAATACATCCAGGGGCATAGACCGGCGGACACCTTGCCGAAGTGGGGCGGGCCGCTTCCTACCGGCGCTCTCCCAGTGCGCCCGCCAATGATCCGCACGCTTGAAATCGCTCGGACTGACCGCCAGCCGCTGCGTCTGAATCTTCGACGAATGCCGAAGGTCTGATTTGCCTGCATCACTTGAAGTCTGCTTCACACTTCGACCAGAGCACAGGTGGTGACGGCCAACGCGGCAAAGGACTTGAAGGCACTGAGGGGTTGCACACCCTGATCGCCGAACACGCCACCGAGCCCGGTGATGTGGCGATCGGGATCCCGCACCCAGACCAGGCGAAAGCGCTGTCGGTCTCCCAGATCCACCCGGCGTTGAAACGAGGTGGCCGTCAACGCAACCTCGACACCCGAGCCCCAGCCATCCAGAAGGCATTGCGTCAGGTGGTTGAGCCTGTCGGCTTCCCGAGCGGCGCCTGATGCATCAGTGCTCAGTAGCACGACACCCCATGAGCGCTTGATGGGCGACCCGAACCAACACGGCGGCGACAAACTGATTGCGTTCACCCGCGTGATGACGCCGACCAACCATGAAATCGACGTGGCGGGATCCAGCGCGAGCGGGGGGAACGTTGGGAGCGCCGAGGCCTCCCGGGGGCAAGCCGTCGAAAATTGCGCCAGGATCCGACGCCTTCCTCGCCGCGGTCAGCTTGCGGTGAGGCGGGCGGAGGCCTCATCGGCCAGTTTTCTCAGCCCGTCTGGGCCGAGGTCGAGGCCGACGGTCTCAACGAACACGGCGACATCGCCTTGGACGAAGAAGTATCCGTACGGGAATCCGTCGCCGCCAAGATCGCCGAATGCCGAGTCGACGAGCAGTACTGCCTTCTCACCGGGACCGTCCTGTGGTTCCACGATCGGCTCGACGTCGATGTTGTAGGCCCGCCCGGAGTGGTTGTCGGTCTCGGCGGTTGCGGCGTCCTCGAGGGTCATCCGCAATGACAGGCCAGTCGAGCCGTCGTTCCACGTACACGTGAAGCCGTCCGGCGAGGGCGAACCGCTCTGGAACTGGAAGGGATCACCGAACGTGCCGGTCTGGCCGGCAAACGTCTCATTCAGAAACGACTCGTCGAGCAGCGCACAAGCCTGACCCGACGCGTCAGCCGCAGGCTCGGTGCTCTCGGAGGTGTCCGGCGCCGAAGAAGTTTCGGATTCGAGGCTGGAATCGTCGCCATCGTCAGCCCCGGTGGCGTCGACCGTCGTTTCGGTCGCATCGCCAACGTTCTCGGCCGGGGCGGAACTGTCGTCGCCGCCACCACAGGCCGCAACGAACAGGAACGCGGTGATCGCGGAACAGCGGCAGAGTCGTGTCGAACCCATCCCATCAGTGTGGCCCGGCCGGTCCTCCTGACGCAATGGGCCATCGAAGTGGCGACGACGAACGACCCACTCAGCCAGGTGGCCCCTTTTCCTCAGTCGATCGTCACGGCTACCCTCCAAACTTCGGCGGCGCGGCGAAGTCATCCCCCCCTGGGCAGCTCAGCGAAGCGACGGCACCCTCACCCGTGCCGGAGATTTCAGTGGGATTACGCGGACCAGTCGAACCCGGATCGCCATCTTCGCACTGGCGGTCGCCGCTTCTTCCGGTGCCGGCGGATACGTCGCCGGGGCTCAGCAACCAGAAGCCGGCGGCACGAGCCCGTCGGTCACCGGCTCGGCCTCGGCGTCCTCTACGGCTGCGATGAACAAGGCATTGGCTCAATTCGCCGCCGACAACAACCTCACCGGGCTCTCACCGGCCAGTCTCGGCCCAGACCCGGCCCGGACGCTGGCCCAGTTCGCCGCCGAGAACAACCTGACCGGCCTCTCCCCGGCCAGCTTGGCTCCCATCGAGGCTGACCCAGCAGAGTGAATACAAGTGTCCGACCCCTCCCGAGGTCTGCGTCGAGAGCAGACGGCCAACTATCCTTCTGCGATGCCTGACCTGAACCACCTGATCGTCTGGTGCGAGGACAAGCAGGTCGGCGCGGCCCACCTTGTCGAGATTCTCGGACTTCATCCGCCTCGTGATTTCGCCGGTCAGTTTCTCGTCGTCGACATGGGCAACGGGGTATCGCTCGACTACGCCAATCGGGGCGGTGAGCCGATCACGCCGCAGCATCTTGCATTTCTCGTCAGCGAGGCTGAGTTCGACGCTGCCTACGGCCGTCTCACGGCCGGGCGCATCGCCCACTGGGCAGACCCATCGAAGCGCACGCCTGGTGAGATCAATCACCACGATGGTGGTCGAGGCGTCTACTGGGACGACCCTGATGGCCACCTGCTCGAGATCATCACGCAACCGTACGGAGCAGAGACCGAGGCCTCCGGCGGCTGAGTTGTCGCTGGGCCTGCCGAAGAGCGACGGGTCGACGCGATGCCCCGGCCCCGGGGACTGGGGACGGGCTAGCTCCAGGGGAAGGGCGAGTTGCTCACCGGGTGCAATTTGCCGGTCGAATAGCGTGAGTATCGAAACGGTTCGAGCAGTGCTTGCTTCTCGCCCCGCAGCTCCTTGGCGACCAGCGCACCCACGCCGATCATCTTGTAGCCGTGGTTGGAATCACAGATGAAGTAGGCGTTGTCGGCGAAGGTGTCGAACACCGGAAAACTGTCAGGGGTGAACGAGCCGATGCCGCCGGAGGGTTCGTGTTTGATGAGATGGCTCTTGCCTTCGAACCGCTTCTGGCAGTGCGAGAGCGCCGATGTCCAGGTGCGATAGAAGTCGCCGCCCACCACGAAGTCTGGCGACGCAGGGCCATACGGATCGACCGCCACGTCGAGCGCCAACTTGTCGACGACGTAGGGCATGTATCCACCTTGCACGCCGCCGAAGGAGAAGTCTGGTTTGTAGTAGATGCCCCACGGCCCCTCGGTGACGAGTTCGCCGCCGTCGTCATACAGCGGCGCGTCGGTGTCGATGTGGATCACCGGTGGCATGTTCCCCGCGTTGTCGACGAGGTAACCCGGGTCGACGCCCAACACACCTTCCTGCAAGGCCCAGTAGGTCCAGGTGTTGACGTCATGAGTCGACCCGTCGGGACCGAGTACCGACGTGGTGACCGGTAGGTCGAGCATGGACCAGAACTTCTGCACCCAGGGCCCGACCGCGATCACGACATGGTCACAGGCGACGGCACCATCGCTGGTCACCACCGATGTCACTGCGCCACCATTGGTGACCAGCTCCCTCACTTCGACCCCGCCGACGATCTTGACCCCCGCGGCCTCGCATTTCGCCTTCAGACCCGCAAGGGACTTCTTGTTGTTGGCGTAACCACCGCGCTTCTCGTGCAAGACCGACGTGACACCCTTGGCCCGCCAATCATGGAAGATTCCCTCCATGTAGCGCTGCGACTCCTCGGCCCCCTCGATGAAGGCCGACTCGTACCCGATTGCTCGCTGCTGGTCGTAGATCGACGCCACGTCTTCATGCATGCCTTCGTGACTGATCTGCATGTATCCGACCGGGTGGTACGAAAACGCCTCGGGATCGGACTCCCACACGCTCACCGAGTGGGCCATCAGCTCGCGCATTGCGGGCTGGAAGTAGTTGTTGCGTATGACGCCACAGGCGATGCCCGAGGCACCGGCACCCACGCCAGTCTTGTCGACGACCAGAACATCGGCCTCCGAGCCCAGCCCGGAGGCGAGATGTAGCGCGGTCGAGAGGCCGTGAATACCGGCACCGATGATGACGTAGCGAGAAGCCGTAGGGAGAG
Organism: Acidimicrobiales bacterium; assembly: GCA_037969565.1. GTDB lineage: Bacteria > Actinomycetota > Acidimicrobiia > Acidimicrobiales > SZUA-35 > SZUA-35. The sequence goes on from JBBKXQ010000042.1 coordinate 42,054, forward strand.
TCATGGTCGTGTCCTCAAATTCATGGGCGCGGTTCGGGTTGAGTGTTGCTAGGGGTGGGGTGCTTCGAGCGCAGCTCGTGCGTGCACCTTGAGCCCGGCCATGTCGTCGATGGCTGCGGGGGTGGGATTCGTCCCGGTACCCAATCGATGCGCATCGTCGCTCACGTCGTCGCCCGCAGGCACACGGAGTTCGGCGATCGTGTCGAGCGTGAAATGATCGGCGAGCATGTTGTGGAATCGATGCAAGGGCTCTTCGTATCGCGGCGCCAAAGGTCCGGCCGGGACTGCGCCCCGAGTCAAGCCCCGCTGGCCACGGGCCACGATGCCGATGTCCTCGGCGTTGACATCGAGCCAGAACTCGAGTGTGGGGCCGATGGCCTGTGGAGTGGCGTCGGCATTCGAAGGCGGCACCAGCAACGTGCAGGTCTCGAAGGTCTCGTCAGGGGCCCGGGGATCGAGCCGCATCACCCACACGTGATTCGGCAGAACCGATAGCAGCACGTTCGGGAAGATGGCGATGAACCGGCCACTGACCGAGTCCGAGTCGTCGAGCCCGGAGGCGATGGGCATGACCATCCAGTCGTTGCGGTCATCGCCCGAGACCGGCGTCGTCGATTGCCCGCAGTACATGCCGGCGCCCTGATACCGGTAGTGATCAGCCACCCGGCTCACCTTCGCGAGCTCGGGATGAACCCAGCCGAGGTGGTAGTACTCCTGGTAGTTCTCGCTCACCAGCTTCCAATTGGCGTCGATCTCGAGACCCTGCTCGTGTTTCGAGGTCCATTCTTCGAGCGAGTAGCTGGCCATGCGGGCCGGCAGATCGCCCAACCAGTCCAGCAGTGGCGGCGTGTCATCGCTCAGGCAGGCGAAGACCAGCACTCCCCACGTGTCGACTCGCACAGGCACCAGCGAATAGTCGGCCTTGTCGAAGTCGGCTCGGCGGGCCTCGTCGAAAAGCGGTGTGGCCACGAGCGTGCCGTCCAGTCCGTACCCCCAGCGGTGATACGGGCACCGGATCGTGTTGGCGACGGCACAGTCTGCTTCAGCCAGTTCGGTGCCCCGATGCCGGCAGGAATTGAAGAACCCTCGAAGTTGGCCATCGTTGCCTCGGGTGACGATGATTGATCGAGCGCCGACGTCGCGCACCAACAGCCGGCCGGATTCACGAACGTCGTCGGCGATGCCAATACACACCCATGCCTGTTCGAACACCCGCTGTTGTTCGAGGGCAAAGAAGGTGGGGCTTCGGTAGGCATCGGGCGAGAGGCCGGTGGAGCAGTCGAGAGGCTGACGAGTGCCCGTCCAAGCATCGTCGTTGGTCCAGTCGACGTTCGTCCCGCGTACCCCCGAACTCTGCGACATGCCACGACGTTCCCAGCAAGCGGTCATCACGTCAAGTAGTTCCCCCGCAACGGAAATGGCAGCTTCATCACGGAGGCGCGGGTAGCGCGGAGCGGCCGGCTGAAACTCGGGCACCGTTTCGGGGACGACGGCGACTCTTTCACCTGCAGACACCAGACCGCGTACAGTCGCCGTCATGGGCTCAATTCGACAGCGGCTGAAGGCGGCGCAAAACCGCCCGTCGAAACCTGCTCGCTATTCCGCAGCCGGGCTGCTCGTGCGCGGTGCTCGCTCCCAAGAGTGGCCGCGGGTGTGGCGCTCGCACGACCTCGAGAAATCCTACGACGTGGTGATCGTCGGTGGCGGCGTGCACGGTTTGGCGTGCGCCTACTACCTGGCCACCAATCACGGCATCACCAATGTGGCCGTGCTGGAGAAGGCCTACCTCGGCAGTGGTGGCTCTGGCCGCAACACCGCGATCGTGCGATCGAACTACCTCACAGCAGAAGGTGTGGCGTTCTACGACCGCTCGTTGTCGTTGTACAACACGATGTCGTCTGACTTGAACATGAATGTCATGTTCAGCGAGCGGGGCCACCTCACCCTGGCCCACACCGATGCAGCGCTTCGCACCATGCGTTGGCGAGCCGAGGTCAACAAGCTCCAGAACATCGAGAGCACAGTCATCGACCCGAGCGAGGTCAAGAAACTCGCGCCGAGCCTCGACGTTTCGCCAAACACTCGCTACCCAATTCTCGGAGCACTGCATCACCCGCCGGGCGGCACCATTCGCCACGATGCGGTGGTGTGGGGTTATGCCCGCGGTGCTGATCACCGGGGTATCCAGATGCACCAGCAAACCGAGGTGCTCGACATCATGGTCGAGGGCGGCGACGGCCCCGACGGCAAGGGTCCGGGTGGAAAGGTCACGGGGGTGCGCACCAACCGGGGTGACATCTCGACCCCCATCGTGGTCAACTGCACTGCGGGGTGGGCCACCCTCATCTCCGACATGGCGGGCGTGAAACTGCCCATCACCACGCACCCGCTGCAAGCTGCGGTCACCGAGCCAGTGAAGGTGTTCCTCCCCACCGTCGTCGTGTCGGGCTCGCTGCACGTCTATGTCAGCCAGACCGATCGCGGCGAACTGGTTTTCGGCGCATCGGTCGATCCCTACGCCACCTATTCGATGAAGGGTTCGCTCGAATTCACCGAAGAACTCGCCGGGCACGTGCTCGAACTGATGCCGAACATCGGCCGCATGCGCCTGTTACGCCAGTGGGCGGGATTGTGCGACATGACTCCCGACTACTCGCCGGTGATGGGGTTCACGCCCGTCGAGGGCTTCCTGTGCGATGTCGGTTGGGGTACCTATGGCTTCAAGGCCGGCCCCGTCTCGGGCGAGCAGATGGCCGAGGCGGTCGCCACCCAACGAACCCCGAAGCTCATCGAGCCCTTCAAACTCGAACGATTCGAAAAGGGCACCCTGGTCGGCGAAAAGGGCGCCGCCGCCGTCGGGCACTAGGAGCCAAAGACCATCATGATGCTCGTACCTTGCCCGCACTGCGGGCCCCGCAACTCGACCGACCTCCACTATGTCGGAGAGTCACACCCACGGCCCTCCGTCAACGACGTCACCGCCGAAGAGTGGCGTACCTACCTCTACATGCGCGACAACCCGGCAGGCCTGCTCACGGAAACCTGGTACTGCCGCAGCGGCTGCCGTCAGTACTTCACCGCCGTTCGCAACACTGCTACCAACGAGTTCGTCAATCACCCGTTGCCGGGCAATCGGGCGGGGGCCGTCGATCCGAGCTTTCACTACGTCAGCGAATCGAAGACTGGTTCCGTGCAGCCGACCATCGAAGGAGCACCATCATGACTCGGCTCCCCCGCCAGCCCGGCGAGGTGATCGATCGTTCGGTGCCCCTCCGGTTCACTTGGAACGGCAAGGCGACAACTGGCTTCAGCGGCGACACCATCGCGTCGGCCCTCGCAGCAAGTGATACCCGCATCTTCGCCCGCAGCATGAAGTACCACCGTCCTCGAGGGCTACTCACCGCCGACTACTGGGACCCGAACGGGTTCGTGCAGGTCGGCGACGATCCGAACGTCCGCTCCGGGCATCGACTGCTCGAGGCCGGCATGGAGGTGTCGGCCCAGAACGTCTGGCCGTCGCTCGACTTCGACATCAAAGCCGCCAACGGCTTGGTCGGCCGATTCCTCACCGCCGGCTTCTACTACAAGACGTTCATGAAGCCGGCGAAGCTATGGCCCACCTACGAGAAGGTGTTGGCCCGATTCGCTCCAGGCGGCACGATCGATCTCGACAGCCCACACCGGTATCACGACAAGCGTTACGCCCACCCGGATGTCGTGGTGGCAGGCGGAGGTCCGGCCGGAATGGCCGCCGCCATCGCGGCGGCATCGGTTGGGGCCAGCGTCATGCTTGTCGAACACAACCATCACCTCGGTGGCGCCTTGTTGTGGGGAACCGACGTCGACCGCGCAACCGGCGCAAGGCTGGCGGCGGAGTGCATGACCAGTGAGAACATCGAGGTGCTGCTCGACTCGACGGTCACCGGCCGCTACGAGGACAACTGGGTGGCCATCGTGCAGCGGAGCCACCCGATAGCGGTCGAGCGGCTCATCAAGGCCCGGGCCAAATCCCTTGTCGTGGCCCCCGGCCTCATCGAACGTCCCTACGTTTTTGCCGGGAACGACAAGCCTGGTGTGATGCTCTCTGGTGCGGTCCGACGCCTGGTGAACATGTATGCAGTGCAGCCGGGTTCGCGGGCTGTTGTGTTCACGGCCAACGACGACGGTGACCAGACCGCCCGGGACCTCGAGCGAGTGGGCATCGAAGTGGCCTGCACTGTTGACGCACGGAGGGGCGAGAACATCGTCGCGGCCGAGGGGAGCACCAAGTCCGTCGAGTCGGTGGTGTTGGGCGACGGGTCATCGATCGATGCCGACCTGTTGATCACCGCTGTTGGCTGGACTGCCCCGACCTCGCTGCTGAACTTGGCCGGCGATCGCCCGGCCTATGACCCCGCAGCAGCCCGCTTCTTCTCCAGTCGACTCCCCGACAACATCCTCGTCACCGGTGGCCTGGCCGGCGACGGATCCCTCGACGAACTGATCGAGCACGGCTCGGCTACCGGCAACCTTGCCGCTCGCCGCGCATTGGTCGTTGCCGCAACATTGCAGAAACTCACAACCCGCGCTGCGCCCCTGGCCGGTGATCCGGGCGAGGTTCCCGCCGATGACCGAGCGCCGCTCGGGCGCAACCCGCACCCCGAACTGCATCGGTCCAGCACCCACGGCATCGTCGACTACAGCGAAGACGTCAGTTCGAAGGATCTTTTTGCTGCAGCCAAGGAGGGTTATGACTCGGTCGAACTGATCAAGCGGTTCACCACGGCCACGATGGGCCCGGCGCAGGGCAAACTCGAAACGGTCAACACCGTGGCCGTCCTGGCCGAAGCACGGGGCGAGACCATTGCTGATGTCGGCACGACGGTGTGGCGGCCACCGTACGCACCCATCACCCTCGGTGCCCTCGGTGGTCGCATCTTCGAACCCGTGCGAGTCTCGACCGTCCAGTCCTGGCACGAAGCGCACAACGCAACTCCGATTCTGGCGGGTCAGTGGATTCGGCCCGAGCACTACGGCGACCCGGTCGGCGAGGTGCGCAACGTTCGCAGCGGCGTCGGCATCATCGATGTCACGCCACTGGGCAAGCTCGACCTACAGGGACCCGACGTACCGAAGCTGTTGAACCTGCTCTATACGAACAAGTGGGTGCAGCTACCCATCGGTGGGGTGCGATACGGGGTGATGTGCGCCGAAGACGGCGTGGTGATGGACGACGGTGTCACCGCTCGCCTCGGTGAGCAGCACTACCTGATGACCACGACGAGCTCAGGCGCCGGCGGTGTTTGGGAGTGGGCCGAGAACTGGCTGCAAACCGCGCACCCCGATTGGCGGGTGCATGTCACTCCCGTGACGACGGCATACACGAGCATCAATGTTGCCGGCCCCAAGTCGCGCGAGCTGGTGAGCCGACTCACCGACATCGATCTCGATCCGCAGGCGTTCGCCTACATGCAGGTGCGTACCGGCACCGTCGCCGGCATCGACAAGTGCGTCATGTGGCGCATCGGCTTCACTGGTGAGCTCTCCTACGAGCTCCACGTTCCCTCCGGTTTCGGCCTGCACGTATGGGACACCCTGATGGACGTCGGCGCCGATCTCGGCGTGGCGCCGTTCGGTCTCGAAGCGCAGCGAGTCATGCGTCTCGAGAAGGGCCACTTCATCGTGGGCCAGGACACCGACGGCCTGACCAAGATGCCCAGCGTGGGGATGAACGGACTGATCAAGCTCGACAAGGACGACTTTTCCGGCAAGGTGGAACTCGGATTGGCCCTCGACCACACCGCCTCGCTTGCGCTGCCGCGCCTGGTTGCAATCCAGACCACCGATCCCAACATCGTTCCGGAAGAAGCCAGCCAGATCGTGCGGGCCGGCACCAACGAAATCCTCGGACGGATCACCTCATCGCGAATGTCTCCCACCCTCGAACGCTCGATCTGCCTCGGGCAGGTCCTCCCCGAAGCGGCCGAGCCCGACACCATCCTCACCGTGGTGATGACCACCGGCGAACGCATCACCGCCAAGGTGATGCAACACCACGCCCACTTCGATCCCGAAGGAGACCGCCTCCGTGTCTGAGCCTGCCACTTTCGCCAGCCCTGTCGTCTCGATCCCTGACTTTCACTCCGGCATGGGCATCGCTGTCCCAACACTACGTGACGAGTCCACCACCACCAAGATGCTCGTGCGGGCTGACAACGATTCAGCGGTAGCGGCGAGTCTTGGGGTGTCGTTCGGTTCGGCCATACTGAAGGGCGGCAACGTTCTGGTGGCGGCAACCCGACCGACAGAGTGGTTGGCGCTGGGTGACCCAGCCAGCGTTGCCGCAGTCATCGATCAACTCGTCGCCGTGGCCGAGGAGTCGGGGAACCCCAACCACATGAGCACCGTCGACCTCACCCACGGTCGGGCCTTGTTCCGGATCTCCGGAGCCGCCGCCGCCAAGACCCTCGAGAAGGTGTGCAGCCTCGACTGGGCCGACAACATGATGCCCGACGGTGCTGTGGCGTCGGCGTCGGTGGCCAAGGTCACGTGCGACATCATTCGCAACAACCAGTACGAACAGACCTCGTACCTGATCGCCAGCGACAGGTCCTCGGCGCAGTATCTCTTCGATGCGATCATCGACGCCGGAGCGGAATTCGACATCGCTGTCGTTTGATTTCGCGAGCGACCAACAGTCTGGTCGTGTCCACTTGACACGATCAATCTCCAAGCGATAATCAACTCAAACAACTAATTGGAGGGAGTTAGTAGTGAAGAAAAAAATGGTAGGACTAGCGTTCGGCGTTGTGATGGTCCTGGGTTCAGGCTCCGCCGCATTCGCTGGTGAAGTCACTGGCAGTGGGGAGCAGACCCCGATCAAGACCCGAGGTGTCGCGGCTTCGCATTGTTCATTCTCGGGATTAGAAGATGATCCCGGAGGCGGACCAGGGGTGACACAGACTCCAGCAGTGGTGAGAGGTACTGGGATTCCCGGCTCCGCCTGCAATCCCGCTCGACAGCCGTAGCACTCCGCAACAGCAGGACTACGAACGAGGCATCGACGTCGGTCGGTGCCTCGTCCGCGCCGCCAGCGCGACGACGACCGCATGAACAGCCGAACCGGCTCCGCCGAGTCGACGCAGCTCTGCGGCACATCAGTCCCCCGCCGGACATCGAGGCGACGATGACGTTTCGCGACGACATGATCATCGACGCCAAGAGTTCGTTCGACTCGCCCGGTGGTCACGAAGACCGACCTAGA
>JBBKXQ010000043.1:0-37162 GCA_037969565.1 Acidimicrobiales bacterium
CTACCCGGGGATCCGATCCGTGCGTTGTCGGGCTTCAGGCCCCAGCCGCCGGAAGTGAACCTGGCGTTGCGAGAGCAGTACAACCTGAACGATCCACTTGTCGTCCAATACATCAAGTACTTGGGGAACGTGATGAGGTTCGACTTCGGCTCCGACTTCAGGGGCAACGAAGTCTCGGCTCTGGTGCAGGAAGCTCTCCCTCATTCGCTTCGCATCCTGGGCGTCGCAATGATTTTCATGGTCGTTGTCGGCGTCACCTTGGGCACCGTTTCTGCGTTCGGTCGACACCGATCGGTCGACTCGGCCATCGTGGTTTTCACGGCGCTCGCCGTGGCCGTTCCCGCCGTGGTCGTTGCTCCGGTTGCCCGCACCTACCTCGCGGTCGAATTCGGATGGTTTCCGCACACCGGAGTTTCGAGTGGATCGAAGTCGTACCTTCTGCCCGGCCTGATCCTGGGTCTGGTGTCGATGGCCTCGATCGCCCGGCTCCTCCGAAGCGCCCACCTCGAAACCCTCCAGAACGACTACATGCGCACTGCCGCGGCCAAGGGGCTGCAGGTCCGACGGATCATCGGGATCCACTCGATGCGAAACTCGCTCCAGCCCATCGTGTCGTTCATCGGTGCGGACATCCCGGTTCTGCTCGGAGCCACGGTCCTTGTCGAGTTGGTGTTCGACATCCCCGGAGTCGGCCGACTCCTCGTCCTCGCCGCTCGGGAGCAAGAAACCCCCGTCGTGTCCGGAGTCGTGATGTTCCTGGTTCTTGTCGGCATCGTCGGAAGCCTCCTCGCTGACATCCTGGCTGCCGCCCTCGATCCCCGCCGACAAACCGATTGACGCACTCCGAGACACGACGGGGTCAGCGTTCGATGTCCTTCAGCTCGAAGCAAACGAAGTCTCCCGAGTCCCCCACGGGCTGCCCGTTTCTACAAGCGCTCGAGTGGGCGCTTCGATGTGTTGTCCGGCAGAGAGCGGGTTCGCCAGTAGGTCAGGAAGAGCTCGGCTGCCTCGTCGCTGGTCCATTGTTCGGCGCGATGAACGCTCGTGGAGCTGCCACGCCAGGTGATCTCGACATCCTTTGGGCCGTTGTCGTCGCCGGCTCGACCGACGGTCGACAGAAGGTAGAAGCCGCTGTCTTCTCGCTCGCGGACCTCGACCGTGAGGGCGCTGGCTGTGCCGGCACACTGGATGAACTCCTGAGGGTTCAGCACGCGACCGTCGCCGAAGAGCTGGCCTGCTGGTAGTTCGTACAGGAGGAATGCGAACAGTCGCTCTCCGTCCATGCGCGAAAAGAAGCCACGGAGCATCTCGTCGGGGTCGTCCCCGTGGCGAGGGAACTCCGAGGACGAACGTCCATTGGTCTCGAGGACGAAGCCCATCAAGGCATCCGACGTTCACGGTTTGTCATCAGCCAGATCTCTCGTTCTTCTGCACGGCGGTTCCGCTCGACATGCACCGACGGTCAGCAACGGGGATAGTAGCTTCCGATCCTTCCCCGGCCGGTGTCTCGGCGTCAACGCTCATTGGCTAGTTTGCTGGTTCAGTCCGACTCGGAAGGTCTTCCTCATGAGCATCATCGGCAAGGTGGCCCAGACTGCGGCCGCACTTTGGATTCTGAACGTCTGGTTTCTCAGATTCAACAAGGACACCGGTTACCGAGGTGGTGACGCCACCAACATGGAGGAAGAGTTCGAGGAGTACGGACTCTCCAAGACGACCATGTACGCGGCGGGAGCGGCCAAGGTGAGTCTGGCGGGCCTCCTGCTCGCCGGCCACGGGTACCCAAAACTCGTGCGCCCGGCATCGATCGGTCTGGCGACGTTGATGGCGGGTGCCATCGGAATGCATTTCAAGGTGAAGGACCCCATCAAGCGGGCCCTTCCCGCCATGAGCGTTTTCGGTCTATCGGTCGTGTCCGCCGTTCTCAACGGCGCCACTGGCAAAGAGTCCTGAGATCAAGTCATCGCGTCAGAAAAAGAGCAACGAGCACGCCATTCAGGATGCTCAGTGAGGCGGCGGGCACCATCAATCGTGGTGCGTCACGGATCTTGAGCCGCACGACCAGGCCCAACGCCATCATCAGCGTCAGACCGGCAGCGGCTAGAGCACCGAGTGGGGGATAGCCGAGTCCCAGCAGCACTCCGAACGCTCCGAGCAGTTGCGCGGACCCGACCATTTTGCGAACCGATGGCATGCCGTATCGTTCGAACTCGCCCCGAGGCGGTAGGCCGAAGAGTGTCTGGAATCCGTAGACGGCGAACGAAAACCCCGAGATCAGAGCCAGGGCGACGAGAACGACCATCAGGCCGGCACCGTAGGTTGGATCAGCTCAGCACCGCCGATCGGGCGAGCGTCAGTACGACCAGCGCTCGGATCCGGCCATGCCAGGTGTCAGAGGCGCGAGATCGAGAGTTCGAGCGTGCTGATCGCGAGGGCGACGTCATCACTCGCTGGAACGCCCGTGTCTTGAACGACGATGGTCAAGAAAAGGTGACCATCGACGACGGCTGCGGCGAGGGTGACACCAATCGGTTCAGCGGGGGACGATGCGTCGATGCCGGTGATGACGATCGACCGGTTGGCACCTTCGACATCGATGGCGACGACCTCTACGGCGATGTTGGCCAAACCGCCTTCGAGGTCGGGGCACGTGGCGAGAAGTCCCATAACCGTGAGAAAGTCTGATGCGATACTCGAGCCATTTGTTGCCGGCATCACGCTGAGTTCGAGTTCCGTGCCCATCTCCCGATTCTCGAACGATGCCTCGAAGTACGACGTCTGCGCCGGAACCGGTGTTCCGCAGACCGTCTCTTCGCTTTCGTAGGGATTCTCGATGTCGTTGAAGCCGATCTGGTCGACCGTCCAGCCCGAATCGAGGCCCAAGGCCGTCAGGTCATCACCGGTGAGAACAACCCGGGCCAGCGGCCGATCCTGCCACGACGGAACTGGCGCGTCATCAGGGCTGTCGGTCGAATCTGGATTCTGGTCGATAGAGGGAGCGACGGTTGACGTCGTGTCGTTCGGTTGATACGGCTCGGCCACCGCATCCTCGGGTGCGGCCTGTGTTTTCTCGTTGTCGGGTCGGCCGGTCGTGGACGGTTCGGTGTCCGGCCGCTGCCCGGGCACGGTCGACTCGACCACGGTGGCCGCAGTTGCGTCGGTTCCGGCGACCACCGTCTCCGGTGGTCGGGAGCATCCAGAGCCGAGAAGGGCGATGGTCGCGAGTGACAGAAGGAGGCGGTGCCGCATGCCTGTTCATCGGTGGCGTCGAGCCACCTCTTGAGCGCAGGAGGTCGTGGTACAGGTTCTCGAAGTCTTCAACGTGCTCGTCTCAGCGCATCGAGACGATCACTTTGCCGTTGGCGTCTCCAGAGCGTGCTCGTTTGTAGGCGTCGGCGACATCGTCGAGCGGGAACTCGCTGTCGATGATCGGTTCGACGACGCCGGCTTCGATCAGGCAAGCGATCTCGGCGAGCTGATCTCCGTTGGGGGACATGAAGAACTGACTGAAGGTGACGCCCGCCTCATCGGCGAGCCCGTCGGGTGCGTCGCCCTTGATCGAGACGATGCGGCCACCCGGCTTGACCACCTGGAAGGATCGCTCGAGCGTTTCGCCGCCCATCATGTCGAACACGAGGTCGCACGGTTCGATGACATCCTCGAACCGTTGTTCGGAATAGTCGACGAATTGGTCGGCGCCCAGCTTGGTGACCAGCTGACCGTTCTCCGCGCTGGCCGTCGTCGCCACCCAGGCACCGGTCTGCTTGGCCAACTGGATGGCCAGTGTGCCGACGCCACCAGATCCGGAGTGGATCAGGACTCGTTTCCCTGCCTCGAGGTGGCCATGGTCATAGAGCGCCTGCCAGGCGGTGAGCCCCGCGAGCGGGACCCCGGCCGACTGCTGATGACTTGCGCCGTCAGCCTGGAGTGCGAGGTCCGACTCCTTGACCGCGCAGAGTTCGGCCATGGTCCCTGCCTGCATGTTGTCGGCTCGAGCGAAGACCCGATCGCCGATCGAGAATTTCGAAACCGAGGGGCCGAGTTCAATGATGACGCCGGCCACGTCATAACCGACGATCCAAGGAAGCTCGTAGTCGAGCATTTCCTTCATGTAGCCCTCCATCACGATCCAGTCGATCGGATTGATTGCCGCCGCGTGGACCTCGACCATCACGCTGTCAGCGGGAAGTTCGGGCCGGTCGACGTCAGTGACGTCGAGTTCGGCGCCGTATTCGGTGATCAGTGCTGCTTTCATGTTGTTGCCTTTCGAGAAATGGTCGGATTCACGCGAGGGCGCGAACTGCGTCGGCAATGGGGGTTGATCCCGAGACCACTTCGAAAGTGGAATTCTCACCTCGGCCGGAGTCGATGAGTTCGGCGAGGACCTCGGCGACGTCCTCTCGTGGGATCTCCGCCCGATCGGTCCGCTCGGCCAGTTGCACCAAGCCGGTCGACTCGTCGTCGATCAACTTGCCGGGACGCACGATGGTGTGACCGAGCCCCGAGCGTTCGGAAGCGTCTCGCACGGCTACATCGGCGTCGTGTTTGGCCCGGAGGTACACACTGAAGGTCGCGTCATCGGTGGGTGGGTCGTCAGCGCCCATCGAGCTGATGATCACGAATCGTTCGGCGCCGAGGCGTTCCGCTGATTCGACTGCCTTGATCGCACCATCGCGGTCGAGTGTGCGTTTCCGTTCGGGTCCGCTGTCCGGACCCGAGCCAGCGGCGAACACGACGACATCGCTGTTGGCCAGCGCCTCGTCGAGGTCGGACTCGCCGGCGGCCTCGAGGTCGCAGAGAACGGGCTCGGTGCCGTCGCCGCGCAGGTCATCGAATTGCTCGTTGGAGCGGACGAGACCACGAACGCTGTGACCGCGATCGGTGAGCTTCCGGGCTAGTTGGCGGGCGATCTTTCCGTGACCACCAATGATCGTGATCTGCTTTGCCACGGTCATGACTCGGTGACCATGACGGACTTGACGTTCACGAATTCCTTGAGGCCGAACCCGCCGTGCTCACGGCCGTAACCGGAGTCCTTCACGCCGCCGAATGGCAGATTGGGATTGGCCAGGTTGTAGCCGTTGATGTTGATCATCCCCGTGTCGAATTCGTGCAGTGCGAGTTCGACGGCTCGGTCGACGTTCTTCGAGAAGATGCCGCCGCCCAAACCGAAGCGGGAGTCGTTGGCCACTCGCATTGCTTCTTCGTCGCTGTCGACCCGGATCATCGACGCCACCGGACCGAAGAATTCGTCGTCGTAGGCGGGCATTCCCGGCTTGACGTTCTCGAGCACCGTGGCCGGATAGAACCAGCCGGAACGGTCGGGGACTTCGCCACCGATCGTTGCGGTCGCTCCGGCATCGATCGATTCGCGAACCTGTTCATGTAGTTCGTCGCGTAGGTCTTCGCGGGCGATCGGGCCGAGACCGCTGGACTCCTCGTTCGGATCGCCCATGACGATGTTGCGCATATTTTCGACGAAGGCGTCACGGAACTCGTCGTAGACCGAGTCGACCACGATGAATCGCTTGGCCGCAACACAGGTCTCACCGTTGTTGAACATCCGAGCCTGCACACAGGTCTGTACTGCGGTGGGAATGTCGGCGTCGGAAAGCACGAGGTAGGCGTCGTTGCTTCCGAGCTCCATCACCGTCTTCTTGAGGTACTTGCCGGCTTCGGCCGCGATGATGCTGCCGACCTTGCCGCTCCCGGTGAGGGTCACACCGCGCACCTTCGGGTCAGAAATCAGACCGGTGGTCTGGTCGTTGGAGGTCTTGAGGACTCGGAAGATTTCCTTGGGGACACCCGCCTCGTGATAGATCTCTTCGAGCAACAAGGCCGAACCCCACACACTCGACGCATGCTTGAGCAGGACCGGGTTGCCGACCACCAGTTGAGGGATGCTGTACCGGATCGCCTGGTAGACGGGAAAGTTGAACGGCTGAATACCGAGGATGATCCCGACCGGCTGATAGCTGACGATGGCGCGTCCACCGGCGAGGTGCCGCTCTTCGTCGGCCAGTTCGCTTTCGCAATTCTCGGCGGTCCAGGAGCAGATGCCCGCGCAGAGCTGGACCTCGGACGTACCGGCCGAGATCAATTTGCCCATCTCGTCCGTCATCATCTTCGAGAGTTCGCCAGAGCGCTCGGTCAACAGTTGGCCGATCTTGGCGACGATGTCTGCCCGTTCCTTCAGCGGACGTTTCCGCCAGGTGTCGAAGGCCTCGTGGGCCGAGTCGACGATCTGCCTCAGCTCGGCGTCCGAATGGTTCTCATAGGTAGCGAGTACGTCGCCCGTCGTCGGGTTGATGGTCGTCGTTGAAGTCAAGGGGCTCGCGATACCCGGTCTATGGCGGCTTGAAACGGTCGCCGAGGGCCGTGACCGGTTCCCGCTCGAGACGCCCGCCTCGATGGCTAAGACACGCCCGCCTCGATGGCGGCCAGGGCGGCACCGGGTTCGTCCTCGACGAAGTCGACGCATGCAACCTTGTTGTCGATGAGGTCCTGAGGATGGACGACGAACGCTTCGGCGTCGATGCCGGCAATTGCTTCGTTCTCGGCCGTCATGTAGCCGTTGCCGTCGCTGTCACTGGTGAAGGCAAGGTGGATCTCGTTGGGTGGCGTGGTCGGCCCCCCGACCTCGAACTGATAGTGCGCGCCGGCATTGTCGTCGGCACAGGCCTGGGCGTGGAGGTGGGCGATGTACTCCTCGTTCGGGAGCAGACCCGTCAGCTCGGTCGTGACCGTGGTGCCACGATTCGACCTCGCGATCACTGCGGTGCCTGCGACATCGTCGTAGCCGGCGGGGCGGGTGTCGAGGAGTTGATAGTCGCCTTTGGCGAGCGCAGCACCTTCGATCTCGTCTGCCGGAGCGGCATCAGCGTCTCCCATGTTCATTGCCGCCATGTCCATACCGGCCAGACCAGATGGACGCCGGAGATGTGGTTCGCCGATTCGATGCCGGACGGTCGGCCGGGAAACCCACTGCGACTGATCTCGTCGATCGTCAAGGGCAAGAGCGCTCTCATGGACGGGACCGCGAGCGTCGGGACGGGCTGGGTCGTGCACATCGTGCTGTCGGCATTGTTCGGGATGCTGTTCGCCCTCGTCGTGCCGATGTTCCGCAACAACGGGACGGTCGCCCTTGCGGGCGGGATCTACGGAGCGCTGCTGTTCGTCGCCAACTTCTTGGTCATCGGCGAGTTCTGGCTGGATCAGTTCCAGATGCCGAACAAGCCGTTTGAGCTCGTCATCCACGTCGTGTTCGGTCACCTGCTCGCGGTGGCGTTCTATTCCTCGGGCGTGCGACGCCACGATGCGTGGATCAGCGTCGGTCGCTAGCCGAACCGGGAATCTCGACATCCGTGGGTGGGCCCATCGGCGTTGGCCGATCAGCCGATGCGATCGGCATCTTCTTGGTGGATCACCGCCTCGAAAACTCCGGCCAGTCGACGATGTGCGTGTGACCGTTCTGCCAAGCTTCGTCGAGGGCTGACGTGTCGACCGGTGTGAGCGCGGCGTAGTCGGCGGCCGCTCGAGCAGTCGTTGCGAGAAGTCGACGGGCCGCGTTGTACTGTTCGAAGATGATCGCTTCCTCGAACGGAGTGCATCCCCCGAATATCCCACGAGCGCATCGACCGGCTCCGTTTTCCGGCGCACTGCTTGTCGTGCGGCGGTGTGCCCCGTGGCCTCGGGCGTGGTTCGCTAGGGTTTTGACTCGTGTCCGATGTTGCCATCGCAGTTCGAGGTCTGATCAAGGATTACGGGTCGAAGCGTGCGTTGAACGGCGTGTCGCTCGAGATCGTGGCCGGTGAGGTCTATGGGCTCTGTGCTCGAACGGCTGTTTCGTTTCTGCTCGCTGTAGCCGAGCAAACGGTGCCACGCACGGTCGATAGTGTGCGGGAATGTCTGATCGATCGCTCATCTCGGCCGCGCCCCGTTCTCTCGGATCGTTCGACGTCGGCCCCCTCGGATTCGGGTGTTGGCGTTTCACTCGCGACGACCTCGCCGGGTCACAACGAATTCTCGAAGCGGCCCTCGACGCCGGCATGAATCTGATCGACAACGCAGACGTGTACGGCCTCGACTGGGGCGGCACGGGCTTCGGGGAGAACGAGGCGCTGTTGGGTCGAGTGCTCGCTGCGGCCCCAGAACTGCGTGAGCGAATGGTGCTCGCCACCAAAGGCGGGATCATCCCTCCCATCCCCTACAACTCGGGCGCCGACCATCTCGTCAAGGCCTGCGAAGACAGTCTTCGCCGGCTCCAGGTCGATGTGATCGACCTGTATCAAATTCACCGGGCGGATCTCTTCACCCATCCCGAGGAGGTCGCTACCACGCTGGTCGGGTTGAAAGAAGCAGGCAAGATCATCGAGGTCGGTGTCTCGAATCACACACCCGCCCAGAGTGACGCGCTGCAGAAGTTTCTGCCGTTTCCGATCGCCACCGATCAACCACAGTTCTCCATCACCCATCTCGATCCGTTGCGCGATGGCACCCTCGATCGCTGTATGAGAGAGGGCGTCACGCCACTGGCCTGGAGTCCGCTGGCCGGAGGATCCCTCGCCACGGGCGAATTGGTGAGCCACGACGTGATGGCCTTGGTCGACGAGTTCGCCGAACGAGAAGGCGTCACCCGTGGAACGATCGCAATCGCTTTCGTTCTGGCTCACCCGTCGCGTCCCGTCGCGTTGCTCGGCACCCAGAACGTCGACCGCCTGACCGAGTTGGCGGCGGCGGTCACCGTCACACTCACTCGCGACGACGTTTATCGACTGATACCGGCCTCCGAGGGTGTTCCACTGCCCTGACGGCTCGGCAGAGTGCTTATCATGTAAGCGCTTACATTGGGCGATAGCGAGGGACGAGCAGTTGCGATGCGAGAGATGAAGGATCAGCGTCGCGACGCGCCGACGACAACAGCGGGGCAGGACAAGCGGGCGAACATCGAAGATGTCGCCGCTGCCGCCGGTGTCTCGGTGGCCACCGTCAGCCGGGCGCTACGCGATTTGCCGAACGTGGCACCGTCTACCCGTGATCGCGTGCTGGCCGTTGCATCCGAGCTGGCCTATGTGGCCAATCCCACCGCGTCACGGCTCGCCGGTGGTCGCACGGGCACGGTGGCGGTGGTGGTGCCGGTGTTCGATTCGTGGTATTTCGCGAAGGTCGTTGCGGGTATCGAGGCCGTGCTGAAGGATGCCGACATCGACCTGCTCCTCTATGCCGTCGACAGCGAGGACGCCAGGAAGAAGTTCCTCGCTGGTCGGGGCGCATGGTGGCAGCGGGGCGACGCCTTGATCATGGTCGACGTTCGGCTCACCGAGGCCGAGGCCAATCGGTTCGACCAACTCGGGGCTCGGATCGTGACGGTTGGCTGCGAAACCCCGAACTTCTCGTCGATCACCCTCGACGAAAAGGGAGCGGCGGCGGCCGCAGCCCGTCACCTGATCGACACCGGGCACACCCGAATCGGCGTGCTGACCGGCCACTCGAAGGCTCACGAGTTTCGGGTGCCAGTCATGCGTTTGGAGGGATTTCAAGCCGAGCTCGAAGCGCTGGGCCACCCGCTCGATTCCTCGCTCGTTCGATCTGGTGGGTTCTCCCTCGACGGCGGTCGGGACGGCATGGTCGAACTCCTCGAGCTCGAGAATCCACCGACGGCGGTGTTCAGCATGAGCGATGAGATGGCCTTCGGAGCACTCGACGCGATCAAGAGCCACAACCTCCGGTCGCCCGAAGACGTCGCGATCGTCGGGTTCGACGACAATGACCTCGCAACGCTTTTCGGATTGACCACCGTGCGTCAGAAGGTCGAGACCATCGGGGCCATCGCCGGCCGGCTCGTGCTCCGGGCCATGCAGGAGTCCGATCGAATGACCGAGCACGTTGTCACCCCGACCGAATTGATCGTCCGCGCCACCGCCTGATCGCGAGCGCAGGGCCAAACGTTGATGAGTGTCAGAGCTCGATGAGTGTCAGAGCTCGATGAGGGTCAGAGTTTGATCAAGAGGTCGAGGGGGACCGAATCACCGACGAAGAATTCTTCCCGCCCCTCTCCTTCGATCAACCACACCGATTGTCGGCCGTGGACCGACCACGCCGCTCCGTCGAAAACGAGCCCGGTGTTCTCGTCGATTCCGACCACCTGGGTGCCCATGGGTACTCGTTCGAACACCGAGGCCGCCATGCCCGGCTGAAAGCGGTCGAACCGATCGAAATGGGGCAGCACGCACAGCTTCCCGAACACACCGAGTGCCGGCGTGAGGTCGGCCCGGCGGGGTGACGCAGTGACCGATCCCATCATCATGGCCCCAGCTGAACATCCGGCCAGCGCCGCCCCTCGATGCCATGCTCGACCGACCGCCTCCCACACCGAGGAGTTCTGCATCGTTGCGGTGACATAGGTGGGGTCTCCGCCCGAGAAGTAGATGAGGTCGGCTCTCTCGATGGCGTCGACGTGTTCGTCGAGATTGGCGGAGGCCTGGTCGATCACGCGAAGCGGAACCGGACGTCCGCCGAGTCGTTCGTAGTGAGCGACACCGAGATCGAGCCAGCGGTCGACGGACGCGTCGCCCTCCTGACCGGCGGCGGTGGGGAGGATGACTACTTGGGGACGCCGATCGAAGTCGACGAGGGCGCGATCGATCTCCTCGGTTGTCGGAAGAAATTCGCCACTGCCGACGAGAGCGATCGAACCGGCCATGGCCGGACCGTAGCGCTCGGGTCGCCAATGCGACGTTTCCGTGACAGCGGGAACCCTCGCCCCGTGCCACCCGTCTCAAGGCCCACACCGGAATGCCGATGTGGACTTCCGACGCTCTGACGAGGACACCGTTCCGAGAAAGGCAACAATGTTCAATCCAACCAGCAGTGGCCGAGGCGAGATTTCGATTCGATCTGCCGTGGCCGTGGTGCTCGGGTTCATGATGTTGCTCGCCGCCTGTAGCAACGATGACGGCTCTGACGCCACTGCATCCGACAACACGCGTGCGTCTGCCGAGGACAGCGGCGAGGTGACGGC
Source organism: Acidimicrobiales bacterium (assembly GCA_037969565.1). GTDB lineage: Bacteria > Actinomycetota > Acidimicrobiia > Acidimicrobiales > SZUA-35 > SZUA-35. The sequence continues at coordinate 11,021 of JBBKXQ010000043.1, forward strand.
GGGCGGCGACCTTGTTGTCGGTTCCGAAGCCGACGAGGGGAAACAAGCCGAGAGCCCGGCCGTCGACGCCGAGAATAGTGTCGGCGCTGGTGGGCTCTCCGACACGGCGGCGCTTCAACCCATCGACATCGGTCGGGACATCATCTTCACCGCCGTGATCTCGGTCGAAGTGGTCGACGTTCCGGCCGCGAGCCAACAGGCAATGACGGCGATACAGGGCCTCGGCGGGATTCTGTACGGTCAGAACGCCACGACTGACGGGGTGCCACGAAGCACGTTGACCTTCAAGGTGCCTCCCAAGGACTTTCAAACTGCGCTGGCCCGTCTGGGCGAGATCGGATTCCTTCGTGATCAACAGGTCAGTGCCGACGACGTGACCGAGCGAGTGGTCGACCTGCAGAGCCAGATCATCACGTGGGAGGCGAGCGTCGCCCGCTTGCGCGGGTTCCTCGAGGGAGCAACAACGCTGCCCGAGATCGCCGAACTCGAACGGCAACTGCTCGATCGTGAGACCAATCTCGAACGGCTTCGGGGTTCGCTCCGTACCGTGCAGGATCAGGTCAGCTTGGCCACGATCACGCTCACGATGACGCAGAAGGTGCCCGGACCGGAACTCGAAGTGATCGAGACCGGCTACCTCTCGCGAGACGGCGACATCACGTGTCCCGGCGAGGACGATCTCGACGTCGACGAAGGCGACCTCGTCACCGTGTGTTATGTGATCACCAACACCGGCGACACGCTCCTCGGAGAACTCTTCATTCGTGATGAGGGTCTGGACATCGACCTGGATGACATGACCGTGGTTGCGGGTTCTCTTGATTCGCCGCTGGCAGTCGGAGCAAGTGTTGTGCTGTCGGCCGAGGTCACGGCCGAACCTTTCACCACCGGACGAGCCCAGGTGACGGCCGTGACCGTGTCCGACGACGGCACCGACCTACGCTTCGGTTCGACTTCGGCCCGGGGCGATTTCAATCTCACGGTCGAGGAAGACACGTCGCTTCCCGGATTCCTGGACGGATTGAGCGCCGGTTTCGCCGTTCTGCTCGTTGCGATCGAAGTGTTCGTCGTGTCGCTCGGATTCCTGCTTCCCTTCATCTGGGTCATCCCGGTGTTGTGGTGGCTCAACCGCTGGAACCGGCGTCGCAAGGCCAAACAGCTGGCGGCCGCTCACGAGCATCTGTCCAACATTCCGCCGCCGTCCGCACCGGCACCCGACGGCGGAGCGTCCAAGAACGAAGAACCCAACGACGAAGAACCCAACAACGATGAGCCCAACAACGATGAGCCCAACGACGAAGAACCCAACGACGACTGAAACGAGCCCGGGGCCGAGCTCAGTCGAAGGGCGGGAGATCGCCGAAGGCGAGATCGAGATCGCCCGTGTTGAGATCGGGGGCGAGCTGCACCACCGCGCTGGGCGGCCGCTCCCATCCCAACGCGTCGACCAATCCGAGCATGGCGGCCATCAGCATCTGTCCGGCCATGCCCGAACCTCGACGCTTGGGGCGTGACCGACGAGGCGTTTCCTCGATCCAGTCTTCGTGTTCATCCATGATGGCGATCCATGATGGCTCGATCGTAGGCAATACGTTGTCGGGATGAGCATCGCTCTCCGCGTGTGGCCATCGGCGGTGGGCCCGGGCGCCATGGTGGCGGCCGACTTCGGGGGTCACCCTCGAATCGTGAGCCCGTCGACGAAGGCGAGAATGGCGGTGAGTGCTTCGTCGGAGGCCGCCCGAGGCGCCAGCATGTGGCCACCGGTGGCGAGGGCGATGAGTCGTTTGGGTTCTTTCGCCGCAGCGAAGAGTGCTTCGGCGTGTTCGAATCCGACGACCTCGTCGTCGAGGGCATGGAGCACGAGGTAGGGGCGGCCCAGTTCGGCCGCTCGGGCCAACACATCGTGGCGAGCGAGGTCGTCCACGAAACCCCGTTCCAGTTCGAAGGTCCGTCCGCCGATGGTGACCTCGGCTCTCCCGTCGGCGTGGAGTCGGTCGAGATCGTCGCTGAAGAGTTCGCGGACGTGCGCCGGGTCGCTTGGTGCTCCGATCGTGACGAGCCAGTCCACCGTTTTCAGCCGATGGGTCGCCAACACGGCCGCGGCCCCACCGAGACTGTGGCCGATCAAGCCGCAGGGACCGAAACCAGCGGTGATCAGCGCGGTTGCGGCACGGGTCAGGTCGCTCACGTTGCCGCTGACGGTCTTGGTCGCGAAGTCGCCGCCTGATTCTCCCATCCCCGTGAAATCGAAGCGCAGTGCGGCGAACCCGGCCGCAGCCAAACCGCTGGCCAGCCTGGTCATCGTGTGGATGTCCTTGGTGCAGGTGAAGCAGTGAGCCAGCAGCACGCTTCCTCTGGCCGTGCCGGGAGCAGGTCGGTGCAGACGAGCCGAGAGGACTGCCCCCTGCGACCCGACGAAGTCGAAGACCTCGGCCGGGGATGGCTCGGTCACTGAACCATCCGGTCGAGTTCTTCGAGAACCTCATCGGTGTGTTGTCCGAGCGCCGGGACCGGTCCTGGGGGCACCGGAAGAACGCCATCGAATCGCAGCGGTCCGGCGACGGTGCGAATATTTTCGGGGTGGTTGCCGGGGGCGTCGGTGGGGAGGAAGAGGCCGAGGGCCAGCGCCTGAGGATCCTCTGCCACCTCGGCCATGGTTTGGCAAGGCGCCCACCACACGTCGTGGGTGTCGAAGCGCTCCGACCAGTCATCGAGCGTTCGAGTGGCAAAGACAGCGTCGAGTTCCACGATCAGCTCGGGAGCGTTCTTCAGGATTCCCGAGGCTCGCTCGAACCGAGGATCCTCGAGTAGGTCGGGTCGTTCGATCGCGGCGCAGAGCCCGGGGAAGTGGCGCTCGGCCTCGAGGCCGATCAGGTAGAACCAACGGTGATCGGAGGATTGGTAGGAGTTGACCAGTGGTGCGGTCGACAAGTGGCGGGGCCGCATCCGGCTGAGCCGACCGAACGTGAGTTGGATGCTCAGATCCCACGACGCCAGATACAGGCCGGTCTGGTAGAGCGAACTCTCGACGATTCCGCCCCGCCCCGTTTTCGAACGTTCCAAGAGTTTGGCCAGCACACCCATGGTGGTGGCCATGGCGGTTGCGTGATCGCCGATGGCGCTGCGCAGGTTGATCGGTGGCTCGGCTTCGGGGCTGTTGGTGCGAGCGATTCCCGTGCGGGAGACGAAGGCGCCGATGTCGTAGCCGGCAACATCCCGGGCCGGCCCCTCAGGCCCATAACCCGACTGGGCGGCCACGACGAGTGATGGATGTCGGGCCTGCACAGCCGTTGCCGAGAGGTCGAGCCGCTCGAGTGCGCCCGGCCGCAGGTTGGTGACGAACACGTCGGCCGACGCCAGCAACTGTTCGAGTCGGGCCCGCCCCTCAGACGATTGCAGGTCGAGTACCACGCTGCGTTTGCCTCGGTTGTCCTGAGCAAACGCCGGGTTCGGTATGTCCTTTTCGATGCCGACGGCGGCAAACATGTTTCGTTGGGGATCGCCGGTGGGCGCTTCGACCTTGATCACGTCGGCCCCCCAGTCGGCCATCAGGCCGCCGACCGCCGGGCCCGCCACCCACTGCGCCAATTCGATGACTCGGTGACCGATCAGCGGCTTGCCCATCGGGTCAGCGGAGACGTCGGGCGGAGGCAGAGGGGTGCTCATCGATGCCGAACCTATCGAGCGTTCGTCGCCCGCACCAGTCCCGTAGGGTTCGGAGATGTCGTCGCCCGCCATCAGCACGCCCCACGTCACCGAGTTGAAGGTGCGCTTCAATGAACTGGACCTCTACGGGCACGTGAATCACGCGGCGTACGTCAGCTACTGCGAGCACGCCCGAACCGAGGCATTGGAATCCATCGGTCTCGCCATCGAGGAAATGGTCACCAAGGGTTTCCAGATCGTCGTGATGGAGATCCAGGTCAGCTACAAACGTCCGGCCGTCGCCAGCGACATTCTGCACATCGACACGTGGGTCACCGAACTCCGGCGAGCCAGCACACGCTGGAGCCAGCGCATCCGGCGGGGCGACGACATCTGCGTGACGCTCGACTTGCGGGCTGCCGTCACCGACATTGCCGGTAAGCCGACTCGACCGCCGGCCTGGATGTTCGAGCGTCTCGAAGCCCTCCTCCCCACCGCTGAGCCATGACCGACTGGGTCGATCTCGATCTCGACGAATACGAGTGGCAGCGTCAGCTGAGTGTCGTCGAACGCATCGAAGGAATCCGGCCGAAGCTGATCGAATTGCTCGGCGGCGAAATCGATCTGGAGGTGATCGCCGACGGATCAGTGGAGGTGTCAGCTTTGGGTCGGCCCCGGTTTCGTGCTGAGATCAACGCCGCCGGCCGCCTCATCCTCACGGCGATCCTCGATACCGAAGGACCCCTCTCTTGACTCTCACGTTCAACCGGGATTTCGATCCCCAGTACGGCGACGTCGTCCAGTTGTCTCCCCTGATCCGACGAGTCGTTGCGAAGAATCCCAATCCGTTCACCTTCACCGGCACCGGTGTGTATCTCATCGGTCGCGGCGATGTTGCCGTGATCGACCCCGGCCCGACCATGGACGAGCACCTCGACGCGATCATGGCGGCACTCGATGATGGTGAACGTGTCTCGAAGATCCTCGTGACCCACACCCACACCGACCACACAGCGGGCGTTGCAAAATTGGTGGCTCGCACCGGCGCCACCACCTACGGCTTCGGGCCCCACGGACCCGTCCCCGATCGAGACCCGCTCGAGCAGGTCTCCTTCGACGAGTACTTCACGGCCGAGGAGAAGGTGGCCTTCGACAAACAGTGGAACGAAACACCCGACGAACTCCGTCGGGAGGGTCCCGATCAGGACTTCGTTCCCGATGTGGCCGTGGGCGATGGCGACACGATCACGGGCGGTGAAGGGCTAGACACGTTCACCATCGAGGTCGTTCACACCCCCGGTCACACGTCGAATCACATCTGTTTCTCCTTGCGGGAGGAACGGGTGTTGTTCACCGGCGATCACGTCATGGGTTGGGCGACCTCGGTGATTTCGCCGCCCGACGGCGACCTGTTCGACTATCTCAACAGCCTGCGCAAACTACTCGACCGTGACGAGACCAAATACTGGCCGACTCATGGGCCGGCGATCACCGATCCCCATCCGTTCATCGAGGGGTACATCGCCCACCGCTCGGGTCGGGAAAATCAGATCATCGAGGGTTTGGCCGCTGGGCCATCGACCATTCGCGACCTGGTTCCTGGCATGTATGCCGACGTCGACAAGCGGCTCTGGCGGGCCGCCGCCAACTCCGTCTACTCCCACCTGCTGGCGCTCCATCGATCGGGGCGGGTGCAGGTGAACGGGGGTGAGCCCTCACTCGTTTCCCGCTGGCGGCTCAGCGACTGATTCGCCGCGAATCGGTTCCAGGCAGCCACTCATGACTGCGAAGTAGGCGAGTCCGGCCAGGGTCCATTCCTCCATCTCGCCGTCGACCCCTGAGGGCAGCATCTGAGTAGTTGGCAACGAGTCGAGGCCTTCTCTCAGGAGCAAACCCTCGTACACCGAGTGCGTGAGGAGCGACATGATCTCGAAGGCCAAGTCGGTCTGCTCTGGGTCGGCGCCGAACAGGGTGACGTTGGGACGTAGACCGAATCGGCAGGATTCGGCGCGGTAGGTGTGTTCTGCTGCCGTGCGCAACGCGAGGTAACAATCTTCGATCGCTTCGGCCACCACCCTGGGCCCGCGATGATCCGGCTCGATGTGTTTGCAGACCTGGATGTAGGCCAGGAGGGCGAGACGATTGGCAAACGAACCGGATTGGTCGCGATCCTCGCGTTCATGCAGGCCGACGCGACGGCAGATGTCGGCGAGATCGCGAGAGAAGGTTTCATTGGCCGGTGAAGGATGATCGGCGAGCGGAACCCCACCGTCTTCCTCTATGAGCGCTTGGTCGATCCAATCACTCGTGATCAGGATGGTTTCGCTGACCGCGTACTGCCTGATGATCTCCTCCCAGAGGTGATTGGGACTCGGCCAGAACTCGCTTGGATCAGTCGCCGACTGCAGCCTCTCGACCAGTTCATCGAACTGCACGGGCTCGGTGATGTCCGACGCGATTTTGGCGTTGAGGAGTTCGAGACTCACTCGGATGATCTCGTCCGTGGGGCCGGCGCCATAGCCGGGAACGGGTGCATCGATCGGTGGGAGATCCCGGTAGGCGATCGTGTCGGTTGTCGTCCCCGCCGAGAACGCAGTGAGGATGAGATGGTGAGCGAGGGCGGCGAGATCCCACCATTGCGGTGATCCATCGATCCCGGTCGGAAGCGAGAATCCTCGGCCGAGCGGATCGAAATCGGTGCGGAGCGCAGCACCTTCGTAGGTGGCGGAAACGAGAACCGAGATGATTTCGGTGGCTGCTGCCTGCTGATCCGGTCCGGCGCCGAACCAGGCGGGCGCAGGGGCGAGTCCGCACGATCGCAGGGTCGCATCCAGCACGTGTTCGAGCCGATGCCGGAGCAGGCCGTAGGTGGACGCGAGATTGCCGATGACGTGGCTGCGCAGTCCGGGCGAGCTGCCGGGAACATTCGAGATGTAGGCCAGCGGGACGAGGCGATTGCGAAACCTTGCGTGGACCTCATCGGCGGCTCGATTGAGTTGGCCGGCCCGCCGTGTGGCTTCCCGCATCAGGGCCCGGCGCTCGGCTTCGGGTTGGCCCTCGCAAGCAACACCCAGGGCATTGATGTGCTCCTCGAGCTGGCCCATCCAGGCTGGGGTGGGCGACGAGGTGAGGTAGGCGAGTGTGTCGAGGAGTAGCTCCAGCTCGTTGCCGAAATGTTCACTCGGAATCAGCTCGGGCCCGGACCCCGGTGGCTTCAGAGCGTTGGCAACGTCATCGAAGCCGGCACCGGTGAGAACCGCGTTGGCCACGCGCTCCCAGAGGACACGGAGTGCCTCGTCGCGAAATTCGTCCCGCCCCACCGGTTTGCGATCCACCGGGCGACAGTATCGGAGACCGCGGGAGCACGTGCGAGCCGACGAACCTTCGTCCCGAGGCTGCTACTCACCTCGCTTCGGGCCGCCACGGCTGATCGAAGGTGTCGAGTGTGGCCATGAGTGTTGGTGGTTTGCGCGTGATCGGACCATGGCCCTTGCCCACCGGATACCCGATCGGAACGAGTCCGACCGTGGCCCAGTCGGCCGGAATGTCGAAGATCTCCTTCACTCGGTCTTCCTGCAGACAATGCAGGGTGGTGAGCGTGCAGCCCAGGCCTTCGGCCACGCAGGCAAGCATGGAATTTTGCACTGCGGGATAGACCGAACCCCCGCCCACCATCGACACCCGGTCGAGGCCGGCGTCGGTGATGGCCATCGCCGCCGGATTGGCGCAGAACAGCAACAGGGCGGGCGCTTCGTGGAGGTGATCGGCCAGATGGTTTCCGGCCTTGGCCACCCGCTCCCACTTCTCGAAATCCGGGCTACCGGCCACCCGGGTCAAGAAGCCCTCCACGTACCTGGCCCATTCGGGGGCATACACGTCTTTCATGGCCTGTTTCTTGGCCGGGTCGGTGATGACGATCACCTTCCAGGGTTGCTGGTTTCCTCCGGTTGGGGCCCAGCACGCCGCCTGCAGGACTCGTTCGAGCACCTCATCGGGAATCGGGTCGGGCCGCAACCGCCGGACGGCCCGCAACGTGCTCATGGTTTCGTAGAGATCAGGCATCGCCGCATGTTGGCACGATCCATGTCGGCGGGAAGAATGTCGTCGGCCTGCCTTGGGCCGACAGGGGAGACGGATCGGCCCCGTCAGAGTTCTTCGGAGCGGACGCCGAGAACGAACAGCAGCGCGTCGAGATACGGAACGTTCAGCGATGCGTCGGCGGCCGCCTGCACGATCGACTTGGCGTTGAAAGCCACACCGAGCCCGGCTGCGTTCAGCATGTCGAGATCATTGGCCCCGTCGCCGACCGCAACGACCTGATCGAGGGGAATGCCCTCTTCGGCCGCAACCCGAGCGAGCACGTCGGCCTTGCCCTGTCGGTCGATGATCTTGCCGACGACCCGTCCGGTGAGCTTGCCGTCGATCACTTCCAGCCGGTTGGCGTACGAGTGGTGAATTCCCAGATCGGCGGCCAGCGGATCGGTGATGGCGGTGAAACCGCCCGAAACGATCGCCATCTTGAAGCCCATACGTTGGAGCGTTCCGACGAAGGTGCGGGCTCCGGGGGTGAGCCGAATGCGCTGCCGCACCCGCTCGAAAGCACCGGTGTCGAGACCCTCGAAATACTTCACCCGCTCGATCAACGACTCGGCAAAGTCGAGTTCGCCCGCCATCGCTCGGGCCGTCACCGCTGACACCTCGGCCAGGCAACCTGCTTCCTCGGCGAGGAGGTCGATGACCTCGTCTTGGATGAGTGTGGAGTCGACATCCATCACGATCAGATGTTTGGCCCGACGACTCAGACCTTCTCGGTTCACCGCGATGTCGCATTCGAGGGCGGCACCGGCGGTGAGGAGGGCTTCTCGCAGGGGCTCGATGGCCTCGGCGCTGACCAACAATTCGTAGGCCATCACCGGTCGCTCGGCCAGCCTGACGATGCGTTCGATGTTCCCTTGGTGTTTGGTCACCTCGGAGGCGATCACGGCGAACTCCGCAGGTCGAACGTCTACTCCGAGCAGGGTGACAACGAGACCGGGGCTTCGGCGCGGCGGTAGCGAGTTGACCACCTCGAAGTCGACGTGCATGTTCTCCTGCCAGCCGAACAGCAGGAGGTCCTTGATCAGATCGTGCCCAGTTGGAACCCGGATCACGAAACTCAGCGCCAGCTGTCCTTGGATGCTGATCTGTTCCACATCGAGCATCGAGGCTTCGCCGTCAGCCAACACGTGCATCAGCCCGGCCGTGATTCCTGGCCGGTCCGGTCCTGTGACTCTGACGAGGATTGTTTCCGCTTCGGACACCATGTTCCCCAACGTTAACGAGATGTTCGGCGCAAGCTTTGGATCGTCAACCGAACGATTTGTTGATGTTCGGCTCTGAGGTCATTGGAAGAGTTCCTTCAGCCACGCCGTCGGGGGTTCGGCGATCAGGGCGTCGGGTGTGGCCAGCGCAACGATCACTCCGTTGTCGATCGCCAACACTCGGTCGCACTCGCGGGCGTGTTCCGGCCCATGGGTGACGATCACCTGCGTCTGGCCCTGTTCTTGGAGCGACTTTCGGATGGTTCGTCGATTGCTGACATCGACCTTCGACAGCGGCTCGTCGAGGAGGAGCAACGAGCGTTGCAGCACGAGCCCACGGGCGAGCGACACTCGCTGGGCTTGACCGCCGCTCAGTTCGGCTGGCTTGGAATCGGCGTAGTCGAGCATTCCCACGGCGGCGAGGGCGGCTTCGGCGAGGAGTCGACGACTGTGCACCTTCTGTGCTCGGAGCCCGAACTCGACATTGGCCCGAACGGTGAGGTGGGGAAACAGCAAAGGTTCTTGGTGCACGAACGCGACGGCACGGTCTTCGGGACGGACGAAGGTGCCGGTGAGCGGATCATCAACGGCGCGGGTTCCGATCCGGATGGCGCCAGAGGTGACGGGCGTGTGCCCGGCGAGTGCGCTGAGCAGGGTTGATTTACCCGAACCATTCGGACCGACGACCGCCAGCGTTGCCCCGGGTTCCAGGTCGAAGGCCACGGTCAGCGTGAAGTCGGCCCGGACCAGTTGGAAGTCGGCCTCGATCGCGGCCTTGAGCGGAACGAACTCGTTCTCTGATCGCGCCCGACGGGGCCGCCGCATCGATGGTCCACCTGTTTCGGACTGGGCGTTCATCGGCGTGGGACCCAGCGGTCGCGCAAGCTGATGAGCACGATGAGCGAGACGGCAAGCATCAGGAGGCTCAGTGCAACGGCCCGGTCGGGGTCATTGGTGTACGCCGTGGACACCTCGAGGGGGAGAGTGCGCGTGACCCCAGGGACATTGCCGGCGAATGTGATCGTTGCCCCGAACTCGCCGAGGGCGCGGGCCCAGGCCAGAACGGTTCCGGCCACGATTGACGGCCGGATCATGGGTAGCCCGACGTGCCACCAGCGATACAGCGGGCGAGCCCCGAGGCTGGCCGCCGTTTGTTCGAACCGGGGGTCGACGGAGCGGAGGGCGCCCTCGACGCTGAGGATCAGGAACGGCATGGCCACCATCGTGGCGGCCAAGACGGCACCTGTCGTGCTGAACGGCAGATCGAAACGGCCGAAGATGCTGCGGTTGCCGAACCCATAGAGCAAGGCCACACCGGTGACGACCGGCGGCAGCACGAGGGGCACCGTGACCAACGTGCGAAGGATGGACTTGCCGGGGAACTCGACCCGGGCCAGCACGAACGCCAGCGGAACTCCGACGATCAAGGAACCGGCGGCGGCGGCGAGGCTGACGATCAAGGACACGCGAATGGCGGTGAGTGTCTGGTCGGTGCTCAGCAGGTTCCAGAGGTTTGACCACGGCGCTTGGATGAGTAGCCCGAGCAACGGAACGATGAGCACGAGAAGGCCCAGTGCGGCGAAGAGGAACACCGCCGGCGGCAACCCCGAGGAACCGATCCGGCGACGCTTCATGGTCGGCCGAAACCGAGATCTTGCAACACCGCCGCCGCTTCGTCGGAAAGCACGAAATCGGCGAACGCGATTGCTTCGGTTCGGTCGGAGAGGGCGGCCACGGCGAGCCGGACGCTAGCCGACGCCGAGGTGATCCCCAGGTCGACGACGTCGTCGCCAGCGGACAAGCGGTCAGTTCGATACACGAAGCCCGCGTCGGCCTCGCCGAGCCTCACCTTGGTGAGCACCTCGCGAACATTCGGCTCGAAGGTGACGACGCCCAGCCGTACCGGAATTTCGGCGAGGAGAACGTCGGTCGCCATTCCGCACGGCACACCCTCCTCGCAGCGGGCAACAACCACACCCTCTTGCGTCCAATCGAAGAGATCTCGTCCGTCGGTCCTGACACCGGAGTTGGCAATCATCTCGACCTGGTTGGTGGCATAGGGCCGAGCGTTGATCACCCCGCCGTCGACGGTCAGCCCATCGAGCAACGACTCGTCGGCCGGTGCGAAGACGTCGGCGTCGGCTCCGTCGTCGATCTGCCGACGGAGCGTGTCACTGCCGCCCAAGATCAAGCGGATGTCGACGGTTGGGTTGGCTTGTTCGAACCGCGTTTCGAGTTGGCTGAACGCATCGGTGAGCGATGAGGCCGCGAACACATCGACGGTGGTGCGATCGTTGCTGCAGGCTGCCGCAACCACGAGCAACGTCAGCAGGATCGCGACCCGCCTGATCACTCGTCGGGCTCGAGTGCTGCGGAGACCGCGAACTCGTTTCCCTCGTTGAGTTCGAGATTGCTGGCAGCTCCCGCATCGCAAACGTCGTCGATGGCCAAGCGGAGGGCCGACAACCGATCGCCCGAATCGGTGATGGAGCCGGAGACGATCTTGGTGCGGGGTTTGCGCTTCGCGTCGGACTTGACCCGACGCAGTCCCGACAGTGCCTGACCGGCGATTGCGAGTAACTCCGGTGAGGCGTCTCCGGCCAGGCTGAACAGTGGAGCCGACGAGGGCCATTGCGAAGTGTGAATCGATCCCTCCCGCCACCACGACCAGACCTCTTCGGTGGCGAAGGGGATGATGGGGGCGAGCAGTCGGAGCATGGTGTCGAGGGCGATGGCGAGTGCAGCGTGGGCCGAAGCTTGACCCTCGGGGGTGCGGCCCCCGTAGGCACGGTTCTTGACCAATTCGATGTAGTCGTCGGTGAAGGTCCAGAAGAACGATTCGGTGCGCTCGAGCGCTCGGGCGTAATCGAATTCGTCGAATGCCTTGGTGCACTCGTCGACCAGGGAGGCGAGACGGGCGAGCATCGCCAGGTCGAGTGGTTCGGTGACCGGGGCTTCGAGCGCAGCGACGAGGTCACCCATGCCGAGCGCGAACTTCGACGCGTTCAGCAGCTTGATCGACAGTCGCCGACCGACCTTCATCTGCGCTTCGTCGAAGGCGGTGTCGGTGCCGGGCCGACCGGATGCGGCCCAGTAGCGGATGGCATCGGAGCCGAACTGTTCGAGCAGGTCGATGGGTGTGACGACGTTGCCCTTCGACTTGCTCATCTTCTTGCGGTCGGGATCGAGGATCCAGCCCGAGATACAGACGTGCTGCCAGGGGGCAACGTCTTCTTCGAAGTGGGACCGGACGGCTGTGGCGAAGAGCCAAGTGCGGATGATGTCGTGGCCCTGGGGTCGCATGTCGAAGGGGTAGACCCGCTCGAAGAGGTCGGGGTCGTCTTCCCACTTGGCTGCGATCTGCGGGGTCAATGACGAGGTGGCCCAGGTGTCCATGATGTCGGGATCGCCCATGAACCCGCCGGGCTTGCCCCGTTGGTCGGCATCGAATCCCGGTGGAACATCGGTGGAGGGGTCGATCGGCAACGTGGATTCGTGGGGCGCGATCGGTTCGGCGTAGCGGGGCTCGCCGTTGTCGTCGAGCGAATACCACAGGGGAATCGGAACGCCGAAGAACCGTTGCCTGCTGATGAGCCAGTCGCCGTTGAGGCCGTCGATCCAATTGGTGTAACGACTCTGCATGTAGGGCGGGTGCCAGGCCATCTCGTCGCCTCGGGCGATCAGGCGCTCGCCCAGCTCGCGATCCCGACCACCGTTGCGGATGTACCACTGACGGCTGGTGACGATCTCGAGTGGCTTGTCGCCCTTCTCGAAGAACTTGACGGGGTGGGTGATCGGCCGGATCTCGCCGACGATGGCGTCGACCTCTTGGAGCATCGTGACGATCTCGGCTTTGCCGGAATGAATCGTTTTCCCGACCATGCGACCGTAGAGCGCGGCCGCCTCGGCCGACATGACATCGGGTGCGTCTTCGATGAAGCGGCCGGTGCGGCCGATGACGGCACGAGCCGGCAGATCGAGTTCACGCCACCACGTGACGTCGGTGGTGTCGCCGAACGTACAGATCATCGCAACGCCGGTTCCCTTCTCGGGGTCGGCGAGTTCGTGGAAGACCATCGGGACCTCGACTCCGAAAACCGGAGTCGTGACCATCATTCCCTCGTAGCGGGTGTAGCGCTCGTCGGAAGGGTGGGCGACGACGGCAACACACGCTGGCAGGAGCTCGGGTCTCGTGGTGTCGATCAGCAGATCCGAGCCGGCTTCCCCCTCGAGCCCGGGAAGCGTGAAGCGGAGCTTGTGATAGGCGCTCGGCTGGTCTCGATCTTCGAGTTCGGCTTGGGCGACGGCGGTTTGGAAGGTGACGTCCCAGAGACTGGGTGCTTCCTGCTGGTAGGCCTCACCCCGGGCCAGGTTTCGCAGGAAACCCCGCTGGCTGGCCCGCCGAGATCGCTCGTCGATCGTGGCGTAGAGCAACGACCAGTCGACGCTGAGACCGAGGGTTCGGAAGACACTCTCGAAGACCTTCTCGTCTTGCTCGACGAGCTCGCCGCAGAGCTCGACGAAGTTGGGTCGACTGATCGGGATCTGTTGTTTGAACGCCTTGCCGTCGGGGCCGAGACCCTCACGGGCGGAAGGTTCGAAGCCCGTGTCGTAGGGAAGGGATGGGTCGCAGCGGACACCGAAGTAGTTCTGGACCCGTCGCTCGGTGGGCAGACCGTTGTCGTCCCAGCCCATCGGGTAGAAGACCGACTTGCCGGTCATCCGCTGGTAGCGGGCGATGGTGTCGGTGTGGGTGAAGCTGAAGATGTGGCCCATGTGGAGCGAGCCGCTGACGGTCGGCGGGGGAGTGTCGATCGAGAACACCTCGTCCCGGCTCTTCGTGGGGTCGAAGGCGTAGGTGTTCGTGGCCTGCCAGGTGGCGGCCCACCGCTGCTCGAGACCCTCGAGCGAGGGCTTCTCCGGGACGTTGCTCATGGCAAAACAGGCTAGAGCGCCCGGGTCGGCCCCCGACTCGACATTTCGCTCCACGGCTGAACGGCGGCCGGAGCGCAAATTCGGTTCGGGTTGGCTGTGTCGTCTTCTAGCATTGCCGTTCATGATCACGCTCTACGACACCGCTCAGCAGAAGGTGGTCCCGCTGCAATTGCGAGACCCGGGCAAGGTGTCGATGTATGTCTGCGGGCCCACCGTCTATGGCCCGCCCCACATCGGTCATGGCCGCATGGTTCTCGTGTTCGACGTGGTCCGCCGGTTCCTCGCCTGGACCGGACTCGAGGTCACGTTCGTCTCGAACGTCACCGACATCGATGATCAGATCATCAACCGGGGTTTGCGGGAGAACCGCGACCCGGCCGAGATCGCCATCAAGTGCGAGAACATCTGGTGGCAGGCCATGGATCGCCTCGACGTTCTCCGTCCCGACGAAACGCCCCATGCCACCGACTACGTGGATCAGATGGTCGATCTGATCGAGCGCCTGGTGGCCAACGACACTGCGTATGTCACCTCGGATGGCGTCTACCTGAACGTGGAACAGATCGAGGGCTATGGCCTCCTGGCCCACCAGTCGCTCGATCAACTGCTGGAAGGCGGTGGCGATCGGGCCATCGTCGGTGTGGAGAAGCGGCACCAAGCCGACTTTGCGTTGTGGAAATTTGCCAAGGAGGGAGAGCCGTCGTGGCCCTCGCCATGGGGGGCAGGCCGTCCCGGCTGGCACACCGAGTGTGTCGTCATGAGCCTCGATCTCTTGGGTGAGGGGTTCGACATCCATTCCGGCGGGCTCGACCTCACCTTCCCCCATCATGAGAACGAACGGGCCCAGGCGATTGCCGATGGCAAGACGTTCTCGACCCACTGGGTTCACAACGGGTTCGTCGAAATGGACGGCGAGAAGATGTCGAAGTCACTCGGCAACGTGCTGAACCTCCTCGATCTCACCGAGAAGTACGACCCGCGGTCGTACCGACTGCTCGTACTCCGTTCGCACTACCGATCGCCGATGGAGGTCACCGACGTCTCTATGCTCGACGCCGAGGCCGCCCTGAATCGTCTCGATGGGTTCGCCCGCCGAACGGCCCATCTCGCCGGCGACCCCGACCAATCGGTTCTGGATCAGTTCCGGTCGACGATGAGCAACGACTTCGACAGCTCGGGTGCCGTCGACCTCCTTTTCCGGCAGGTTCGTGAGGGAAACACGTTGTTGGACGGGGGAGACGACGCGGCGGCGGGTGTCATCGGCTCCACCGTGCGGGAGATGGCCGGAGCGCTCGGACTTCGTCTCGAAGGCAGCGCCGATGAGGTTCCGGCCGAGGTGCTGGCGCTGGTCGCGGAACGAACTGCGGCCAAGGCAGCGAAAGATTTCGGCCGGGCCGACTCGATTCGGGATCAGCTCAGTGCCGACGGTTGGGTGATCGAGGACTCGGCGTCTGGTCCCACGGTCCGTCGCTCCTGAGCCTCAGTAGACCGCGATCTTGGCCACGGTGGCGGCGAGGGCGGCGACCAGATCATCGGGCGAGATGACGATCTCCAAACCGCGTCGACCACCGCTGACATGGACTTGGTCGAAGGTTTCGGCGATCTCGTCGAGGAAAGTGGGGAGCTGCTTGCGCTGGCCCAGCGGTGAGATGCCGCCGACCACGTAGCCGGTGGTGCGTTCGGCGATGGTCGGGTCGGCCATGGTGGCCTTCTTCCCACCGGCCGCTTTCGCCAGGGCCTTCAGGTCGAGCTTGCCCGCGACCGGCACACAGGCGACAACGAGCTGTCCGTCGACGTCGGCCAACAGAGTCTTGAACACCGATTCAGGGTCGAGCCCGAGCGCTTCGACCGCCTCGGCCCCATAATTCGCGGCTGCTGGATCATGTTCGTAGCTGACCGTGCGGTAGGCCACGCCGAGCTCGTCGAGCCGGCGGGTTGCGGGTGTCATCCCGATGGATCTTCGGGGGCCGAGGACCGGGCGTCGAGGTGGGCCTGGACCTTGGCCGGCTTGCGGGCCAATTCTCCTGAGTCGTGGCCCGGTCGGTAGTCGAGCTTCATGGTGACGGCCACCCGTGCTCCACCCTCGGCCACTCGGTCGATGCATTGTTTGACCACCGCCATGATCTCGTCCCACTCACCTTCGACGTTGGTGAACATGGCATTGGTTTCGTTGGCCAGACCGCTGGCTCGCACGATCTCGACGGCATCGGCGACCGAGGCCGAGACCGAATCGGATGTTGCGTCGCCGCCGCGGTCGTCTTGGGCTCGTCCACTGATCGAGAAGGCAAGAATCATGGATGCATCCTGGCATGGGTCGGTTAGCTTGGGCGGAACAACATACGCCGGGGAGCTCGAGGAATCGGGCTGAGAGGGCGGTTGAGCGCAACGCTCACCACCGCCGACCCGTGAACCTGATCTGGATAATTCCAGCGCAAGGAAGGCAACGATGAAAACGCTCAACGGATCACGTTTCGTGGCGATGGGTCTGGCCCTCGCCATCAGCGCGTCAGCTTGCGGTAGCGACGCCCCCACCGCCAGTGGGACGTCGGATACCACCACGACGGACAGCGCCAGCGACAGCTCAGGCGAGGGCGGAGCGTCGTTCGATGGGGTGAACCTCACGCTCGTGACCCACGAATCGTTCGTGGTCTCCGATGGCATCTTCGATCAGTTCACGGCCGACACGGGGATCACCGTCGAGGTGCTCGCCGCCGGCGACGCGGGCGAGGTCGTCTCGAGGGCGGTACTCACCGCTGGTCAGCCCGAGGGTGATGTGATGTTCGGCATCGACAACACATTCTTGCAGCGGGGCCTCGACGCCAACCTGTTCGTGCCCCACGAGTCGGCGTTGTTGGCTGACGTGCCCGACGAACTCGAGTTGGACCCCGAGTATCGAGTGACGCCGATCGATGTGAGCGATGTCTGCGTCAACTATTGGATCGATTCGGTGGGCACACCCCCGCAGACATTGGCCGACCTCGCCAAGCCCGAGTACGCCTCTTCCTTCGTCACCGAGAATCCCGAGTCATCCTCGCCCGGTTTCGCCTTTCTCCTGGCCACGATCGCCACGTTCGGCGAAGACGGCTGGGAGTCCTTCTGGCAGGAGATGGTCGACAACGATGTGGCGATCACGTCGGGCTGGACCGAGGCCTACTACGGCGAGTTCATCGCCGGTGGGGGCGATCGGGCGCTCGTCACGTCCTACGCATCCTCACCCCCGGCCGAGGTCATCTTCGCCGATCCGCCGGTCGACGTGGCCCCCACCGGAGTGCTCGCCGATTCGTGTTTCCGTCAGGTGGAGTTCGCCGGAATTCTCGATGGCACACCGCACCCGGAAGCAGCGGCGGCGCTGATCGACTTCATGCTGAGTCCCACCTTCCAGGCCGACGTTCCACTCAACATGTTCGTCTATCCCGCCAACGACACGGTCGAATTGCCGGCTGAGTTCCTCGAGTTCGGACCGCTGTCGGAATCTCCGATCACCATGACTCCGGCTGAGATCGAGGCGGGTCGACTCGGTTGGACCGAACGCTGGACCGAGATCGTCCTCAGTTGAGCAAGCGCCGGACGGCCCGGGCTGACATCATCGATCGATGAGGGTCGACCGATGAGGCAACCCGATGTGGGGGCTGCGGGCGGAACGCGAGCCCTCACCGCCGTGTTCGCCGCGGTGGCGTTGTCGTTCCTCGGCGCGCTCGTGGTGTGGCCACTGGTGTCGGTGTTCCAACGGAGCCTGACGGGAGTTGGTGTCGAGCGGATCACCGAAATCCTGGGTCGCGGGTCGGTGCGGCGGGTCGTCTGGTTCACACTCTGGCAGGCCCTGGCCTCGGCCGGTATCACCCTGGTCATCGGCCTCCCCATCGCCCATGTTCTGGCTCGCTATCGCTTTGCAGGACGTGATCTCATTCGAGCGCTGGCGGTGGTGCCGTTCGTGCTGCCGACGGTGGTCGTGGCCGCTGCCTTGTCGGCGACCTTCGATCGGCTTCGACTGGATCTCGACCAGACGGTTGCCGCCATCCTCGCGGCTCATGTGTTCTTCAATGTCGCCATCGTGATCCGGGTGGTCGGAGGGTTCTGGGGATCACTCGACCAACGTCCGACCGAGGCGGCCCGAGTTCTGGGGGCTTCGCCCTTCGAGGCCTTTCGAACCGCCACGTTGCCTCGTCTCGCCCCCGTGATTGCCGGGGCCGGTGTGCTCGTGTTCCTCTTCTCGTTCACGAGTTTCGGCGTGATCCTGATCCTGGGAGGACCCCGGCGGGCCACGATCGAAACCGAGATCTACCGCAACGCCATCTTCCGTCAGGAATTCGATGTCGCTGCAGTGTTGGCGCTCTTGCAACTCGTCGTCGTCTCGCTGCTCTCCTTCCTCGTGGCTCGATTCCAACGGCGGCAGGCGAGGCACGCTCGGGGTCGTACCCGAGCAATTGCGAAACCCGTCCGTGGACCGATGCAACGTTTGCATGTGCTCGCGATTGCGGGACTTGCGCTGGCGGTCATCGGAGTGCCCGTTGCGGCTCTCGTCGAGGCCTCGCTGCGGGTCGGTGGCGGTTACGGCGTGGATCATTACCGCAACCTCTTCGAGCCGATCTCATTGCTTCCCGTCACGGCCGGAAGGGCCTTGCTCACGTCGTTGTACTTCGCGATCGGAGCAGCCGCCGTTGCCACGGTCGTTGGGGTGATGGCCGCCTTTGCCATCGTCAGGACGGGTCGACTCGGCCACCTGATCGAAACGGCAGCGCTGATACCACTCGGTGTGTCGGCCGTGACCCTGGGTTTTGGTTACCTCTTGGCCTTCACCGTTCTCGACCTGCGACGCTCGCCGTGGATCATTCCGGTGGCCCACGCGGTGGTCGGACTACCGTTCGTTCTCGCTGCCGTGGTGCCGGCGTTACGGGCCATCGATCCCCGTTTACGGCAGGCGGCAGCCGTGCTCGGCGCCTCGCCCATCGACGTCCTTCGACTGGTTGACTGGCCACTCATCCGCACCGCTTCGCTCACCGGCGCCGGGTTTGCGTTCGCCATCAGTCTCGGGGAGTTCGGGGCCACGTCGTTCCTCGCCCGAGGCGACAGCGCCTTCACCGCACCACTGGCGATCTTCCGTCTGCTGTCACAGCCGGGTGACGTGCTCCGAGGTCGGGCGCTTGCGCTGAGCGTCG
Source organism: Acidimicrobiales bacterium (assembly GCA_037969565.1). Classification (GTDB taxonomy): domain Bacteria; phylum Actinomycetota; class Acidimicrobiia; order Acidimicrobiales; family SZUA-35; genus SZUA-35. Next base: position 30,057 of record JBBKXQ010000043.1, read on the forward strand.
TGATTGGTGGGATCGTGGCGCTCGTGGCCGCGATGCTCGAACGCCGACGAACTGACGGAGCGGTGCTGCTGTGAGAGGGGCCGCGTTGTGACTGCCGAACCGGCCGAGCACGAGGGGCGGGAAACCGAACTGCTGCTGCAGGGCGTCACCGTGTCCTATGGCGAGAAGGTGGCGCTGTCGGCCGTCAACTTGGATGTGGCGGCCGAAGCGGTTGTGGCCGTGATCGGTCCCAGTGGCTGCGGGAAGAGCACGATGTTGCGGGCCATCGCCGGTCTCGAGCCGCTGACCGAGGGTGAGATAGAACTCGGGGGTCGATCATTGCGGGGTGTGCCCACGCATCAGCGGGATCTCGGCCTGATGTTTCAGGAGCACGCCTTATTTCCTCATCGCAGCGTGGCGGGAAACGTGGCCTTTGGTCTCGAGCGGAAAGGCCGGACCGAATCCGAGATTCGGGAACGAGTGGGCGAGGTGTTGGAACTCGTTGGCATGGACGGGTTTGGTTCTCGCTCGATCGAAGCCCTTTCGGGTGGTGAGGCGCAACGGGTTGCGTTGGCCCGAGCGCTCGCCCCGACCCCTCGGCTACTGATGCTCGATGAGCCCCTCGGTTCCCTGGATCGGGTGCTGCGACAGCAACTCACGGGCGATCTCCGAGAGGTGTTCGCCCGGACCGGGGTCACCGCGATCCATGTCACGCACGATCAGTCCGAAGCCTTCGCCCTGGCCGATCACGTCGTGATTCTTCGGGCTGGACGGATTGAGCAGCAAGGATCTCCGGCCGATCTGTGGCGGCATCCGACGTCTCGTTTCGTCGCCGAGTTCCTGGGTCACCCGAACGTGTGGGAGGTGGACGGCCGACATGTTTTGACGCCGGTGACGGCGCTGCAACCAGATCCGAACGGGTCGATCGTGGTGCGGGTGGACCGGGTCGAGTTCCAGGAGGGTCGCTTTCGGATCACTGGGGCCGAAGCGCTGCTGGTGAGTGAGCGGGTTGTCGTGTTCGACAGCGACACCGCCCCTGCGGTTGGTGATCACCTGCGGCTGGCGCTCGACAAGAGCCAGGTCTACCCGTTGGCCGACTAGCTGGGGGATCAGGAGTTGCCTGATTTGGAGCTGGCCGCCGCTCCCGACGGATCGAATCCCAGGCTGGCAGCCCACCGCTGGACCTCGATGGCCGGATCCAGCACGATCATCTGGAACCGTCCGACGTAACGATCGAGCACGGAGAGCGCATGCCAGATCGCGTCGGCGGTCATCCCTTCACCCGGCCGATCGAGAATCAACGGAATGGTCCCGAGCACGGCCACCGGATCGGTGTGGATGATCGCCTGTCGCTCGAGTTCGTCGCGTAGGGAATCCCCTTCGATCTTGCCGAGCCAGGTTGTGGCCTGGTGTAGCGCGTCGTCGCTGGCGATCGGGAAGTCGTCGTCTCGCAGTTCCAACAACGTCTCGATCGCCTGGGTTGCGGCTCGAACGTCTTCGGCTTCGGGTGGATCGTTGTGATGGTTGTGATCCTCCTGGTCGTCGTGATTGTTGTGATCGATGTGTGCGAGGCCTCGTTGAAGGAGGTCTTCGTAGATCAGCTGCTGTCTGGCATGCACCCAGGAACTGGTGCCGTCGGTGACCTCTTCGAGATGTTGAACCGCGTCGTCGAGTTCGACTGCGGCCGCAGCCACGATTTCTGAACGTTCCCTGCGGGCCGTGGCGGCAAAGGTCGGGAAGTCCCGGCAACCAGCGAAGCCGGCTGGTCGACTGATCTCGAGTTCGCGGCTCAAGGCACTGGCTTCCAGTTCTTCGCTTGCGCTGCTTTCCCTCGGGGTTTGCAGCTTTCGCAGGGCATTGCCGAGTCGACTCCTGGTTGGCTCGACCAGCGTGAGCCAACGGTCGAGGCGGACCAAGGATTCCGAGGCCATCGCCACAGCATCGGTGGCTCGCTCGACCGCTGACTTTGCGTCGTCGACGATCACCTGTCGTTCGGCGATGACGGCTTCGAGCGCCTCTTCGAGATCGCGACGGCCGAGTTGGCTCGGCAAGACGCCGCTGAGTTCGAGTGCGCAACGAAGGGCAACGGCGCTCGACCTCGGGTAGGTCGATTCTTGCGGTGTGGTGCCCTGCGACTTGACGAGTTCATTGCGGCCGGCGAGACGGCTCGAGAAGTGTGATGCGAGTTCCTTGGTCGCTTCGATCTCGATGCCGTCGATTTCGATGAACGTTCGCCCGAAGTCGGTGGTGCCGTGGAGGAGGTCGCTCAGCGCCGTGCGGCAACGAGCGAGCGATTGGGGATCAAGGCTCACCAGGCTGAGGTCGTGAGGGAAGAGAACGTCGAACGCGGCGTTGGTCTCGTCCTGGTCGAACAGCAGTCGGTTCAGTTTCACGAGGTCTGCCACTGGAGATTGTTCATGCGCCACCTTCGTTCACAACCGACAGACAACACAACCATCAGCCGACAACATCGATCAGAGCACACAATAGAGAGTGAACCGTCCGGGAGTCAGGGCAGAGTGACTTGGGGTTGGCGTAGCACGGTGGTCAACGGTGGTTGAGTCGGAACTGGGCCGGGGTCTCGTTGGTGAGACGGGCAAATCGTCGGGTGAAGTCGGCCTGGTCGTAGAACCCCACCGTCGTTGCAACCTCGGCGAGGGGCATGGTGGAGTCGCTGAGGAGGCGGGCCGCCCGATCCACCCGAACACGGAGGATGTACTGGGTTGGCGTGAGACCGAACGTCTTGCGCATCCGGCGTTCGAGTTGGCCACCGGAACAGCCGGCCACGGCGGCCAAGTCGGCCACGCGTATCGATTGGCCGAGGTTGTCTCTGACGTACTCGACGAGGCGACCGAGCGGTTCCATCTCGGTCTCGCTCGGCGTTTGAAGATCTCGGCTGATGCTCACGAGGCCGCAGACTTGGTTGGGAGTTTCGCGGTTGGAGACCGGCAGCTTGGTGGTGAGATACCAACCGAGGGAGCCGTCGTCGCGGCGGATCAGTTCGAGCTCGTCTCGAAGGGGTCGACCGGATTCGAAGACGTGCCGATCCTGTTCCTCATACCGCTCGGCCAGGGGAGCGCTGAACAGCTCGAAGGCTCGGCGGCCGATGACTTCTCGTTTGGAGCTGCGGCCGGTTCGCCGAACGAACGTGCCATTGACGGCCAGATATCGGCTGTCGGTGTTCTTCATGCAGAACATGACGTTGACCAGGACTTCGAACAGCTCGATGAGTTCGTCTTGGCACGGAAAGGGACCCGGTGAGGCTTTGTTGGCGGATCCGCTGGGCATCGTGAAGCGGATCGTACAAGACCGGGTCGGTTGGATGACGGAGACTGTGGCTGTGATGCCATCGAGCGCTGACCCATCCGATCCGAGCCAGGCTGCTGTTGCTTCGCTGGGGGACGATGCAGCCGTTGCGGAGACCGATCGGAACGACCGCACCGTGGCTTTGGTTGCCGAGTGGTTGGATCGGGCGGCGGCGATCGAAACCGGCGCCGATCGCCGCACCCTCGAACGATTACAGGGCGTCATTTCCGATCCCGACGGCGTGGCCTTTGCCATGCAGTTCGTCGATCGGGTGATTCGGCCCGAAGACGTTCGCACCGCAGCTCACCAGCTGGCCGGGCTGGTGGATGAGCGGGCGCTACCGGGGTTTCTCTCTCCTTTGGACCGACTCCTGCTTCGGGCCGGTGGTCGGCTCGCCCCACTGCTCCCGGGCATCGTGATCCCGCTCGCCTCGCGCCGGATGCGCCAACTCGTCGGTCATCTTGTTGTCGATGCCGAGCCGAAGGCGATGGCAACCCATCTCGGAGCTCAGCGGGCCGAGGGATTTCGGCTGAACGTGAACCTCTTGGGCGAGGCGGTGCTCGGTGATGCCGAGGCCGATCGTCGGTTCGAGGCAGCCATGGCACTGTTGGAGCAGCCCGACGTCGACTACGTGTCGGTGAAGGTGTCGGCTGTGGTGTCCCAACTCAATCACTGGGCGTTCGACGACAGCGTCGATCGGGTGGTCGAGCGGCTGCGAGTGCTTTTCGCAAAGGCCGCGGCGACGTCCCCACCGACGTTCGTGAATCTCGATATGGAGGAGTATCACGATCTCGAACTCACGAAGGACGCGTTCATGCGGGTGCTCGCTGAGCCCGCCTTCCACGGCGTCGAGGCCGGCATCGTGCTTCAGGCCTATTTGCCCGACTCGTTCGCAGCCCTGCAGGAGTTGGTGGCTTGGGCCAGCTCCCGCCGGAGTCGGGTGGTGGATGGCAGGCCGGGGGCTGACATCAAGATCCGTCTCGTCAAGGGCGCGAATCTGGCCATGGAGAAGGTGGAGTCGGCGATACATGGTTGGGAGGAGGCCCCGTATCGGACGAAGGCCGAGACCGACGCCAACTACAAACGTTGTCTCGATTGGGTGCTCACCCCGGAGCGGACCGCGGCCGTGCGTATCGGTTTGGCCAGTCACAATCTCTTCGACGTGGCGTGGGGCCACCTGCTGAGCGAAGAGCGGGGTGTGAGCGATCGGCTCGAGTTCGAGATGCTCCAGGGAATGGCCCCGGCCCAGGCCCGGGTGGTGCGAGACGACGGCGACGGGCTTTTGCTCTACACGCCGGTTGTGGCTCCGACTGACTTCGACGTGGCCATCAGCTATCTGTTTCGACGGCTGGAAGAGAACGCGTCGGATGAGAACTTCATCCGGCACTTGTTCTCCCTCCGGCCGGGGAACGCTGCCTTCGAATCGGAAGCGGCCAAGTTTCGGGCCGCAGTTGCTGATCGCTTCGAGGTTGGATCCGACCCACAACGAACCCAGAACCGGCAGATCGACGGCGGCGGGCGGGTGTCGTCCGACGGGGTTGCGCCCCGTGGCGAATTCGTCAACGAACCCGACACCGATCCTGCCTTGCCGGCAAACCGGGCCTGGGCTCGGGAGGTCATGGCTCGACCGGCCGAGGCTCCCAACGCGCCGATCACCGAACGTACTGATCTGATCGATGAGGCCGTGCGCTCGGCCAACCAAGCCCAGGTGGCATGGCGGGAGAAGACAGGAAGCGAGCGCCAGGCGATTCTGCATGCCGCGGCCGACGAGTTGGGGCGGAGGCGGGGAGACCTCATCGCAGCCATGGTGCACGAGGCGAACAAAACCTTCGGCCAGGCCGACCCCGAAGTGTCGGAGGCGGTGGATTTCGCTCGTTGGTATGGCGATCGTGCGGTTGACCTCGAGCGGCCCACATCGGCGGCGTTCGAACCCCTTGGGGTGATTGCCGTGGTTCCGCCATGGAACTTCCCGGTGGCCATTCCGGCCGGTGGTGTGTTGGCTGCGTTGGCCGCAGGGAATGGCGTGATCTTCAAGCCGGCACCGGAGACACCTCGTTGCGCCGAGATCGTGGCCGAGTGCTGTTGGGCCGCCGGGGTGCCGACCGACCTGCTCCGGTTCGTTCGAGCCCCCGACGATGAGGTGGGCCGGCATCTCATCACCCACGACGGCGTGGCCGCGGTGATTCTCACCGGTGCCTACGAGACGGCGGCGTTGTTCCGCTCGTGGAAGCCCGAGCTGAGAATCTTCGGGGAGACGTCGGGAAAGAATGCGCTGATCATCACTCCCAATGCCGACATCGATCTGGCCGTTGCCGATCTGGTCGAGTCGGCGTTTGGGCACAGCGGCCAGAAGTGTTCGGCCGCCAGCCTGGCGATCTGCGTGGGCGACCTCTACGAATCGCCTCGCTTCCGTCGACAACTGATCGATGCCGTGGCCAGTATCCAGGTCGGGCCATCGCTCGATCTCGAGACCACCATGGGGCCGACCATTCACGAACCTGAAGGGAAGCTGCTCCGGGCGCTGACCGAACTCGACGACGACGAGTCGTGGCTCGTCACCCCGCGGCGAATCGGTGTCGGCCTGTGGACCCCGGGTGTGAGGCTTGGGGTGCAGAACGGATCGTGGTTCCACGGCACCGAATGTTTCGGGCCCGTACTGGGAATCATGAAGGCCGCAGATCTCGACGAGGCAATTGAATTTCAGAACGCAACCTCGTTCGGTCTCACGGGCGGGATTCACACGCTCGATCCCAACGAGGTCGACCGCTGGGAAGACGAGGTGGAGATCGGTAATGCCTATGTGAATCGTCAGATCACCGGGGCGATCGTGCAGCGGCAGCCCTTCGGAGGCTGGAAACGGTCGACGATCGGGCCGGGGGCGAAGGCCGGCGGCCCGAACTACATCGCCCAGTTGGGGACGTGGCGTCCGACCGACCTCGATCTCGATGAAGCCGCCTGGCTCGAGAAATCGGCCGACAGTGATCGGGCGCAATGGATCGCGGAGTTCGGCGCCGAGCACGACGCAACGGGGTTGTTCTGCGAGGCCAACACCTTCCGCTACCGACCGCTGCCCAAGGTGGTGGTGCGGGTGGAGGCCGGAGGGGCCGAGCGTGACGTGGTTCGAGTGCGGCAGGCCGCAGAGCAGGTCGGCGTGCCGGTGGAGATTTCGCACCACGAGACCGAGTCGACCGAAGCTTTTGCCTCGAGGTTGGGTTCGCTGAAGCTGGAACGGGTGCGAGTGCTCGGGACGGTTCCGCCCGAACTGCGGGCTGCGGCCATCGCCGCCGGCGTGCACGTGGCCGACGATCCGGTGACCAGTGACGGACGGATCGAGTTGCTTCACTACTTGCGGGAGCAAGCCGTGAGCCGGACCTTGCATCGGTACGGCAACGTTTTGTGAGGCACCGCCCGATGGCCGGCTTTCCTCGGCCGAGACCCAAACACCGGTGAACTCCAGCCGCGAGATCATCCGACGGCGGTTCTGTGTTTGGTCGGCTCGGGGCGTTGTGTCTTTGGCCAATCGTGGAGTCGGTCGGGGACGGTGTCGGCCCAGTGTTGGTTATCGGGTCTTCGAATCCGCAGCGTTCGGTCGGGTAGGAGTTTGATCGACCATTTGCCTTCGTGGACAGCGTGATGATGCTGATTGCAGAGCGGCACCAGGTTCTCGAGGTCGGTCACTCCGCCTGGGTCCCATTCCCGTATGTGGTGGGCTTGGCACCAACTCACCGGCCGATCGCAATCCTTCCATCCACACGATGAGTGGATGGCTTTGAGTGCGGCCCATTGGCCGTCGGTGGCGGTGCGGGCGCTGCGCCCCACAT
>JBBKXQ010000044.1:0-33418 GCA_037969565.1 Acidimicrobiales bacterium
GATCGAGATCTTGACTGGCCCCAACGCCGTTGCGAGCGATGGGGCGATCGTTTGGAAACGCCAGAACGTGTGGAACAACGACGGCGACATCGCGTTCCTCATCGACCCGGCCGGCCAAACCGCGGACTCGCAATCCTGTTAGGCAGGCCCTGGTGATTTCGTTGGTCGACCCGGTCACCGCTCGGCTGGTCCACGTTGAAGCCCGGAACGACTGCGTAGGCAACATCACCCCGCCGTTCAGTTGGACGGCTCGATTCCGACTGCTTACGTTGGGCTCCGGAGGTTGGGCACGTGCGGCGGAATATTGTGGTGGCGACGGTTGGGCTCCTATTTGCCTCGTTCCTGGTTCTCAACTCGGCGGAGGCGTCGGTGCCTGGGCTGCCCTTCACGGAGACCGGCTGCGAGGGCTACAGCGACAGCGTGGCCAGGCTCTACACCGCAGGACTTGATCGCGACGCTGAACAGGTTGGGTTCGAATACTGGCTGGACCTCTACAAGGCTGGCCGGCTGAACCTCCACAAGATGGCAATCCTGTTCACCGAGAGTGCGGAGTTCGATCTTCGCTACGGCTCGTTGGACAACACGGGCTTCGTCGGCCGGCTGTACCAAAACGTCCTCCAACGGGACGGCGAACCCGACGGAGTCGATTACTGGGTGGGCCGATTGAACGGTGGCCTGGATCGGGGTTCCGTTCTTCTGATGTTCGCCGAGTCTCCCGAGAACATCTCGCGGTCGGGCACCTCACAACCCACCCTCGGTCCGTTCAACTCGGGCCTCCAGCACCCGTGGGGGTGCGGGGCAGAACCCGAGGTACCCACCTCCACAACGACCACGACCACAACCACGACCGCTGCGAGTCCGCCACACGGAAACCGTGACATCCACAACTGCGGCGACTTCTCAACACACGCAGCGGCTCAGCGCCACTTCGAGGCCCTCCGCGCCGCTGGCTACGGCGACCCTGACCGGCTCGACGCGGACAACGATGGCCTGGCCTGCGAAAGTCTCCCTTAGCCACCCAGGCTCGTTCCGACTCAGCCGGTCGTTGCCGGGCTGACGGTGATGACCAACGGTTCGAGATTGTCGACTCCGTACACGATCCACGGAGAACTGACGTAGTTCGAGAAGTCGTCGACGCAGGCGATGGAGTCGATGCCAATACACACGAGGCGGATGTTCGGGGTGTCGGTGCCTTGATGTCGTTGCACAACCTCGAGGGCTTCAGCCTTCGTGGGATCTGACCGAAAGGCCGTTCCCAGCAATTCGAGATCCTCGTTGCGCCCGACGAACACGATCGGCCAGACCTGCCAATAGTCCCCGATCACGAATTCGGCGTCCCACGCTTTCGCCGCCGCAACCGCCGGGCGGGCCGCCTCGACTGCCGGAAGCCGGTCGGAGCTCTGCAACGCAACCACCCCGACCCCGAGGAGGGCCACGAGCCCAGCGACGAAGGCGAAACGGATGGGTTGGACGAGCCGACCGGGGGCTCGGCCTTCGACGAAGTCGTATCCCATCGCGGCCAACTCGAGCATGGCACCCGTCGTGACGAATACGCAGGCGGCCACGGTCGGAAAGAAATAACGCGGCATGAACAGGTTCAGCTCGACCCAGAGATTTGCGCTGAACAGGAAGAGCCAGGCCAAACCGAACAACGGGGTGGCAACGTACGCGATCCGCAGACGCGGCGTCAGCTGCTTGCGGCGGAGCACGAGCACGAGCAGAGCCAATGCAATGATCGCCAGGACCCAGAGCGTGGTTACCGCCGTGCCCAAGTTCTCGAGAGTGGTCGGCAGACCATCGACCGCCCGGCGCAAGGAGAAGTCGCTGTAGACCGACGATTGCGATGGGGCGTCGTAGAACGCACGGGACGCGGCCGACGAGGTCAGGAACGCAATGAGGGTGACACCGACCGTCGTCGCAAACCGCCGAACATGGCCGTCATTTCCCGGTCCCAGTAACCATGCGAACGGAGCGAACAGCACGGAGGAAGGAATCACGAGCGTGGCGGCGAGAACGAGGACAGCGCCCACGACCCGACCAAGCCGTCGGTGCCCCATCATCGAGCGCATACCGAGCAGCGTCAGGGCCACCGCAAATGCGTAATGTTGCTCGAAGACGAATCGGAAGTTGGCCCACCCGGTGAGAAAATACATCGTGACGAAACCGGAGGCGACCACCACGAGCGCCTCGATCGTCGCCGGCGTTCGTCGAGCCCAGTTCGAGGTGTGAAAGCGGACGAACATCCACGTGAGCGCGAAGAACGAGGTGCCGACGATCGCCATCTGAACGTAGAAGTTGGCGAGCTCGTCTCGAACAGGCCAGGCCAGCGCCGGGACGACGTTGGCCAGCCTGTCCTGCCCCCAGTAGAAGAACGTGAGCCGTTGCGTCGACACGAGCGAGTACAGCAACGAATCGGCCCTTGCGTGAATCAAGAACCGGCTCATGGCGATAGCGGTCAACGCCAGCACGGCGATCGCCGACAGAACGTCGGCGGGCCGGATCCGAGCCCACGCCGGCGTCGCTCTGTCCGACAAGATCAAGCGACGGGCATCGGCACCGACATCGTTCCCATCATCCATCGACAAACCTTCTGCCATCTGCTCCCCAAAACACCTGTTCCCCCACCCACCGACTCACGACCAGAGGAAGCGACGAAGCCCGCACCGAAGTGCGGGCTTCAAATCAAAATGAGTGCAACCGGAATCGCTCAGTCCATTGGAAGTCGAGCAAAGATCTCGACCTTCGCGTCCTCGAATTCGTCGTGATCGATCTCACCGGACTCGAGTTTGTTGTGAACAACCTCGATCAGAGCCAAGAGCTCCGGAGCGGTGAGTTCGGACTTGCCTTGAAGAAGCTTGGCCACGAGGCTCGCCCCTTCTTCGACTTCGACCACTTCGTTCTCGGCCTCCATCACACTGACGTCGGTTGGCGTGCCGTCTGGTTCCTTGCCCTGACGTGACGCTTGCTTTTCGGCTTTCTTGGCTGCTTTGGCGCGGTCTCGCTGCAGCTTGGCGAAACTGGATCGTTGTTTGCCCATGATGCTCCTTTCGGCGGCGGCCGCAAAAACCCTCAGCAGCCGACGCTCTCGACTTTCGTCGGGGCCTTCGACTTAGCCAGCTAGGGAAGTACTCCGGAAGGGAGCAACGGCGGCCACTTCGTGAATTGATTCACGAATTCGAACCTTCTGAAGACTAGGCGAAGATCCTGTGATCCCCTCAGCACTGACCGTGACATCGCACCGATTTCCGCCTGGTTGACACGCCACGAGGGAGAGACCAGAGACAGATCAGCAAGGGATCAGCGAGAGATCACGGAGAACCGAGGTGATCCGTGGCATTGAAAAGGTGAAGCGACGGACCACGGTTGGTCACGGCGATGCGGGTGATCGAGGCTTGAGCCACGTGGGTTCGCCACGAGATCGATGACGTGGTCCCGAGGGCCCACGCCACGGCTGCCTTGATCGGCGAGACGTGAGTGAAGAGAACAATGTCGTCGACCCCATCGTCGTCCACCCCATCGTCGTCCGCCCCATCCTCTGTCAGTCGAGCGTTGTCGAGCGCATTTGAGGACACTTCATCGAGAAATGATCCGAGACGGACATCGAGCTCGAGGAACGTTTCGCCTCCCGGCGGGCGAAAGTCGGGGTCACTCCGCCATCTGGTCCAGGTCTCGGCCGGAATGTCGTTCACCGGCCGAAGGTCGAACTCGCCGTAGTCGAGTTCGAGTAGTCGGTCATCGCTGGTGACGCGACCCGAGTAGGCCGCAGCGGTGGCCGCCGACCTACGGAGTGGCGATGTGTAGGCGACGGCGTCGGGAGGCAGGACTCGGGCAATCTGACGGGCCTGCTCCAAGCCGACGTCGTCGAGTTCGGGATCAGCTCGACCGAGCAGAAGACCGGACGCATTCGCCGTCGTCCGCCCATGACGCACCACCCAGATCATGACCATCCGAGCGCTCCAGCATCGATCCCCATCAGGTCAGAACCTCTCGGCTGAGTTGCCCGGTCGTCCGGAAACGGGCCAAGTTCTCCGGATCGGCCAGTTCGTAACGCCGCCATCCCCACACGGCGGCGGCGAGTCCCATGAGCTCCATGAGCACCGTCACAGCCAGCGGTCGATCGAACTCAGGCAATGTGCCCGATCCGAACTCGGCACCGAACGCCGGCCACCAGAAGAGTTCTTTGTTGGTCCAGGATCCGTCCAGAACGAGGTGAACCATCATGCCGATGGGCACACCCAGGATCCGTCGACGAAGTAGACGGCGACCCTGCGTACCGACCATGACCAACGTCAGCAGGCCGACGGAGCCAACGAGAGTGTGGAGCACGTTCGGACCACCGAGGAGGAGCTCGCCGAGCGGAAGCACCGCGCCGACCATCACGAGTCGGTAGTCGATCATCGGACTTCGGAACACCTCGGCGACGAGAATCGGCGTCAACGCCAAGAACCAGATGAGCATCAGGACGCAGTCAGCGAATGAGAAGGCGGCCGCATTGGTCGCATGTCACCACAGCATCGTCGGGAAGCTTTCGGATCTTGTCGATCGCCATCGCCGAGAGCGCCATGTGGCACCCATCGCAGGACGAACCGACCAGCCGGGCCACTGCGACGCCACCGAAGTCGATCCGGAGCGAGTCGTAGTGGGAGAGCAATTCGCCCGGAACCTGCTCGGCCGCTTCCGCTCGCTGGGTCTCGGTTGCCTCGATCTCGACCTCGACCTCGGCCAGAGCAACCGCCAGCGCCTTCTCGTGTTCCTCACCGGCCGACTGGAGACTCTCCAGCGTGTCGGTCACTGGCGCCAATTCGGCTTCGACAACCTCCACCAACTCCATGACCTCGAGTTCCTCGTCCTCGATTCCCTGCTTCCGTTTCAGGAGCATGGCTGCCTCGTCCTGGAGTGCCAGGAGATCCTTGGTGGCCGTGACGGAGCCGTTGTAGAGCTTCGCGTCGATCTTTGCCCGCTTGTCGTCGAGGCTGGCAACCTCGTCGTCGAGCTTCTTTTGTTGCCGGTCGAGTTCGTGCTTCCGGCCGCTGATTTCGTCGATCACACTCTGCAGTTCGGCCTGATTCGCCTCGCCGTCGGCGATCTGGGACCGGATCGGATGGTGCGAGTGCTTGTGACGCAGTTGATCCAGGGTGGTGTCGTAACCCTGGAGTACGAGAAGTTGGTCGTAGGGGCTCGTTGCCATCAGTTGGCTGGCACCGGAGCGGGCGCCGGCACAGGCGCTGGCGCCGCAGTGACGGGTGGCGGTTCGACGGGCACGCCACCTTCACCCTCGACCTCAGGTGGAGGTTCAGTGGTTGTGGTGAGAATCACGTAGCAATCCTTCTTCCCGTCGCCATCGGAATCAACGAGCGCTGTCCCCGAGCTCTCGCCACCGAATTCGGAGCCATTGCAGTAGTCGATTTCGCCCTCGACCTTGAGGTAGCGACCTCCCCCGTAACTGTCGGGGTCGGGGAAATCGACCGGCGCGAGATTGGCGTGATAGTCGTTGTTGAACTGGCCCCAAACCGCAGCGGGCACCGTTCCACCTTGGATTCGGCCCCACCCGGCAACACCCCGCATGGGGATCTTCTCGTCGGGATGCCCCATCCACACCGCCGTGGTGAGGTAGTCGGTGAAACCGACGAACCAAGCATCTTCCTCGTTCTGAGCGGTGCCGGTTTTGCCGCCGGCTACGTGGCCGTTCGACAACTGAGCCCGTCGCCCGGTGCCCGACTTCACGTTGGACTCCAGGGTTTGGGTGATCATCCGAGCCGACTGTGTGGTGATCGCTCGACGACCGTCGGGCCGATGCTCATAGATGACATTGCCGTCACGATCCTCGATTCGCTGGATGTACCACGGCTCGTTGTAGATGCCGTCGTTCATCATGGCCGCATATGCACCGGCCTGCTCGATGGGTCGAACTTCCTTCGACCCGAGCGGCAGCGAAAGCACGGGGTCGAGCGGAGTGGTGATTCCCAGCCGCTGGGCTACCTCGACAACCTTGTCGTTGCCGACAACCTGGCCGAGGCGCACGAAGGAGCAGTTGTTGGAGGCCCGAGTGGCCGCCGCAATGGAAACACGGCGACCGCTGCCGCCTTTGACCTCGTATGGGTCGGGGACTCCACCCGGATTCTCGAATTCGCAGGGTGAATCTCCCCGAACGGTGTCGCTCGGGGTGTAACCGGCCTCGAACAGCGCAGCCAAGACGTAGGTTTTCATCGACGATCCTGGCTGCCGCAAGCCGTCCACGGCGAGGTTGAACTGTTCGCGGGTGAACTCGGTACCACCCACCATCGCCCTCACCGCACCGGTGTGCGACTCGACCGCGGCAAGTGCGATCGTGAAACCTCGGGGATCATCAGGCAGGAGATCGTCCCGAGCCTTGAGCGCCATCGCTTGAGCTGCCGGATCGAAACTGGTGTAGACCTTCAACCCTCCGCCGTAGATCGAAGCGAGCCGCTCGGAAGCGGTGGTGCCGATCAGGATGGCCGGGTTCGACTGCAACTCCTTGAGCGCTTCCCGTTCGAAGTAGTCGGAGGGTTTGATCGAAAGCGGATTCTGGCGGACCTCGGGCAACTGCGATTTGTTGATGGCGTCACCCTCGGAACGGGTGATGAGGGCGAGTTCGACGAGCCGCTCGACGACGGTTTCGCGACGGCTGCGAGCGGCGACGGCGTCGGTGACCGGATTCGTACTGTTCGGGCTGCGAACGAGGCCAGCGAGGAGAGCAGCGTGTTCCCAACCGAGCTGGCTGAGGTCGGTGATGCCCCAATAGACCTCGGCCGCTCCCTGCACGCCATAGGCCGTCTGCCCGAAATAGACCGTGTTGAGGTAGCGCTCGAGGATCTCGTCCTTGGTGAACTGATCTTCGAGGCGCAGCGCGTAGAACGCTTCGGTTTTCTTGCGATCGAAACTCTGTTCTGACGTGAGGAGCGAGTTCTTCACGAGCTGCTGGGTGATCGTCGAACCTCCCTGCTCGATTCCGCCGGCGCTGATGTTTTGCGCCAAGGCTCGGAACACCGCCCGATAATTCACTCCATCGTGTTCATAGAAGTCGGTGTCTTCCATGGCCAAGATCGCCGAGATGACCTCTTGGGGGATCTCGTCGAGCGTCACCGACTGGCGGTTCACGTTGTCGGCCAGCAGGGTCATGAAGCTTCCGTCGGCCGCGTACATCGACGACCGTTGGGTGAGTTCGTCGAGCTGGAGCTCGGCTGCGGTGCTCTCGGTGGAGTGGATCACTTCTCCGAATTGCGGGAGTACAGCGAGTGCGGCCGACGCAAAAACCGCGGCAACGGCGATGAGCACGATCCCCAGAGAGGTGATTCTTTGAACAACCCGAAGCAGATACAACACGGTTGCAGAGCGTACTCAGAGCACGCCGAGTCGAGGTGTCAGCTCGACGGGGCTGGTGGCCCGATCGTTGCATGACTGTCGCGCGACGCGGCGAACGGGTCGGCGTCGACCACCGCCGCGGCCGCAAACACCGCTTCTGCGGCACCGGACCTCGACGACGTTTCGGTGACCGACAATCCGAAGAAGGGACCGCCGTCTGGTTCGTCGACCACCACGATCGTGACCACGCTGCCATTCACCGTTGTTGCGCCGACGAAGAGAACTCGGAGTGCAAGATCACACAGCTCGGCTGCGGCCTGGGCCACGGCGCGATCGGCCGTGTCGGCCACTGAGGCGGCATGCCGCTGCGATCCTGCGGCGGAGACGCGGACGTCGGCCAGGTAGCCGCTTTCCGCTTCCCGGCTCAGCACCCGCAGGGAACCTGTGTCGGGCAGCAATGCTTCTTCACCAAGTGCCATCGCCACCGATCGAAGCAATCGGACGATCGTGTGGACTTCGTTCGGATCGAACTCGGTCGAGCGGGCGATGGCTGCAGCAACGACGGACTGACCAGCGGCCGGCTGGCCGGTGGACTGACGGGTCAGGAGCACGTGCGTGTCTCCCACCACCACCTGCGTGTGTCCGTCCGGAGCCGACAGAGCGCTCCACAACCGACCGGCAATTTCGAATCCGAGCGGTTCTTGGATGGTCCACGCAACGGGAATTCGTGAAGACACGGCCGCCATCGAATCGTCGAACTCTCGCCTGACGAGCATCACGCCGATTGCACCAAAGCGTTGAGAAAGTGATTCCAGAGCCAGTTCGGAGACCAGTCGACGAACCTCGGGAGCCCGGCGAGCGATCGAGCCGCCGAGCAACATCGACACCTCGGGCGCGTGGGAATCCGACATCGCTTGACCCAGAATCCGGCCGAGTCCTCGACCGAGGCCAGATGGCATCGACGATGCACCTTGGTTCAAGAAGTGCTCCTCTGTCAGTCGATCACGGTTGCCGGGCGATGCAACGAAGACTCGAATATGACACTAGTCAACCGCGCCGTCGCTGATGCATACCATCGGTTGAGATGACGTGGTCATGAGTAACTCCGATTTGCGGAGATTGTTCTGCAACTCGACGTCCACCAGGTCACTCGGGATGGCGATGGTCAGCCCGGTCGCATGGTCAAAACCCTGCAACACTCCGACGACGGTGCCGCGAGCATCGAGCACCGGGCCTCCGGAGAAGCCACCCACGGTGACAGCGTCGATCATCAAGACCTCATCCGATTGCCCATACGCCCCTCCATCGAACCGTCCGATGACCAAACCTTCGAGCACCTCGACTCCAGCTCCGTCGCCGTGACCAGCCAGCATCACCACGTCACCGACCGCAGCCTGCGTGTCGGCCCAGCGAAGTGAAATCGAAGCCGGTGCCTCGAGGGTGGCGATGTCCATGGACGCGGAGGCTGCGATCACCGTTGCAAACATCGGAGCGACGGGTTGATCGACCTTCGCCCGCGCCGCGCCTTCGACGACGTGCCGGTTCGTGACGACGACGCCATCGACGACGAAGCCACTCCCCCGCGTCAATCCGGCGCACGACTTGGCCGCAACCCGAAGCGTCGACTGAGCCGCCAATGCCCGAAGCTCCACGTCGGGCAGTTCAGGGCCCGATCGTTGTGCTCGGCCGTCTGCATTCTGGTCCGAGGCTGCCAACGATCCGAGGGCGTTGATCGTCACGAGTGCGCAGACGCACACGAAAATCGTTCGGATTGCCCACGTCCCGCAGTTCTGCCACATCGCCAGGCGAAACTACGGGAGTTTCACACGGGACGAAATCCACAATCCCACCCACGCGATCTGGGTCGTTTCGGGGTGGGGTGACTCGTGTCAGTGACCGTTGTTCCACGCAGATTGGAGGCGGGCATCGTCACGAAGTCGAGCGATTGCCTCGTAGACGGCCTTTTGGAGCTCGGGAGAGATCTCGTGGAACGTGACTCCGTAGAGAGATTCGCCTTCGATCTCACACTTCCGGATGTTCCGAACCTCGACGATGCCGTCCTCATTGCCGATGTTGATCGGGATCCGCATCCCGAC
Source organism: Acidimicrobiales bacterium (assembly GCA_037969565.1). Taxonomy (GTDB): domain Bacteria; phylum Actinomycetota; class Acidimicrobiia; order Acidimicrobiales; family SZUA-35; genus SZUA-35. The sequence goes on from JBBKXQ010000044.1 coordinate 9,420, forward strand.
GAACATCGCATCGTTGGCGGGAGCCCGCACGAGGGCGCCGACAACCGACAAGTCGATGAATTCGGCCACGACCGATTTCCGCCGGTTGGGCAGCAAACCAGTGCGAGGAGGCGTCCAGTTCAAGGTCGCCCCATTGACCCGGTATCGCATGGAAATGCGGGGCATCTCCAACGGTCGCCGAGCATCTCCTTGTCGGACCATTTCCTTCATGCGTCTTCATCGGTTGAAAAGGGCGCTGGGTTGAGCGGAAGAGGCGGATTTCGGATTCGACTCGGAGGTCAAACTCAACTCATACGGTGAGCGGTGCCACCGAAGCTGGTTCCCGAGGAAGGACAGCCCGGGGTACACATGGCGAAACACACAGCAAAAGTGATTGCGGTGTTCGGTCGGACGCGGCGCGCCGGTCGTTGGACCATCTGCGACCACAGCATCGTTGTGTCCTTCTTCGGCCGATGCCATCTCGACCTCACCAAGGCAATCACCGAGGATGGCACCGAAGACGTGTCGATGACCGTCGTCGCCATCTTCGGCTCAGTGACAATTGTCGTCCCCGCCGGCTCCGACGTGAAGCCGTCAGGAATGGCGATTCTTGCGTCGGCCGGAATTGATCTGCCTACCACCAGCGAAGTATCCGAACTCGTTCCGCTCGAACTGGAGTGGACGGCGGTACTCGGTCGAGTGCGGGTGGTCGAGAAGCTCGCCCAACAGCCACAGCCCCAGGCGGACGAAGCCGCACCCACGGTCGATCTAGCGAACGAGATTCCCGACACGGACGAGACGACCGCCGGTCGCGACGTCACCCAAACCGACAACTTGCAGTCGGCAAACGACGACGTCGTCTCGTTCCCACAGCAACAGTCGGATCCAACGCCGTCGTGGGCTCGTTTCGAGATCTCACCCGAAGAATTGGCTGCCGCCGCGCACGGCGTCGCCAACGCCCGACGAAGCACTGACACAGACGACCCGGCGGTGGCCGAACCACCTGCTGCGGCCGGCTTCGATTCGGCGAGTTCGCCCAGCGAAACCGAGTCGGACATCGAGGACCCCACGATGGATGAAACCGACTCGAACGAGGAACAAGCAGTCGAGCCTCGGTCGGAGCCTGCTTCCGCCTGAGTTTCGCCCGGCCTATGGTCGTTCAGTTGTCTCGAACGACCTCGGATGAGCTGCGTTCCCGAACTGACCTGGAGATCAAAGTGAAGTCGGAGCTTTCCCCGATCGTGGACCTCGACTTCGATCCTCCGCTCGAGCTTCGGACTGGACACGCCCTACTCCGGCCGCTGGGTCCGGAGCACAACGAGTCCGACCATGTTGCGTGGACGTCGAGCATCGCCCACATCAGAGCGACCCCGGGTTTCGGTCCGCCCCACGACTGGCCGGATGAAGAAATCACACTGGCGAAGAACCTGGCCGATCTCGAGATGCACCGACGCCACTTCGACGAGCGAGTGGGATTCACCTACACCGTCCTCGACCAGCTGATGCCTGACGAGGTTGTCGGCTGCGTGTACATGTACGCCGACCCCACGGGTTCGGCGGAGGTCGAAGTGCGGTCATGGGTGGTAGCGAGCCGACCCGAACTCGACGTCGAAATCTGGTCGGCCGTGACCAACTGGCTCAGGCTGGAATGGCCGTTCACCACCTGGAGCTACGAACCCCGGACGTGAACGACTTGGCAGTTCTCCACGGCCCGAACTGGCCTTCTGAATTTCTTCGAAGACAACCAATCCAGGCCGCGATCGGCAACGAATTGGCCGCAGGAAGGTCCCGGCCCCGGGACACGAATGTGGAGGTTCCCGCCATGCCCTTTTTTTCAAGACGTTCAATTCTCGGTGGAGGTGCCGCTCTCGTCGGCGCCAGTGCCGTCACCGGCTTCAGCCGGAGTAGTTCTGATGGTTCGCCGTCGGAATTGAGTGCAACCGAACTGGAAGCCCTCGACATCCCCGTCATGCTTTCCATCTCCAACGCCCAAACTGGCGAACTCGAGTTGCTCGTCGGCGAACAGGCCATCACCTTCACCGATCGTGGGCTCGTCGCCAAGATCGCACGAGCCAGCAGGAACGAGGTCGTTTGATGTCCTCCCACCGCGAAGCTCCGTCCATTTCCAAAGACCCGGTCGCCGACAACACCGACGTCTATGCCTTCCGAACCCCCGGCGACACCGTCACTCTCATCGCCAATTACCTTCCGTCCCAGGCCCCGAACGGCGGTCCGAACTTCTACGAGTTCGACGACGAGGTGCTGTACGAGATCAGCGTCGACAACGATTCCGATGCCCGATCCAACGTGGTGTTCCAGTTCCGATTCAAAACCGTCAACACCAACCCCAACACATTCCTCTACAACACCGGGCCCATCGATTCACTGGACAGCCCGAACTGGAACCGCCGGCAGACCTACTCGGTCACGAAGGTCACCAAGAGTCTCGGCAACTCCCGAAAGTCGACCACACTCGGCTCGAACATCCCCTGTCCACCGGCGAACATCGGACCCCGATCGACTCCCGACTACGCATCACTGGCGCAGAGTGCCGTGCGAGACCTCGGCTCGATGAAGGTCTTCGCCGGCCAGCGAGCCGATTCGTTCTACGTCGATCTCGGATCGGTCTTCGACCTCGGAACACTCCGTCCGTTCCAGGACGCCCACCTCATCAAGGTTCCCGGTGTGGACAACGACGGAGTCGATGCGCTCGCTCAGTCGAACGTGCACTCGATCGTCCTTCAGGTTCCGATCTCCGAACTCACCACAGACGGCTCGGTTCCGACCGACGTGTTGGATGCCAAGTCGACCATCGGCGTGTACGCGTCGGCCTCCCGGCAACGTGGTCTACGGATCAAGGACGGCCATCGTTCCACGGCTGGCCCCTGGGAGCAGGTGTCTCGCCTCGGCAACCCCCTGTTCAACGAGGTCCTGGTTCCGCTGGCCCGCAAGGACGAGTGGAACGCGTCCGATCCGGGCGACGACAGCAGCTTCGCCAAATACGTGGCCCGGCCCGAACTCGCGGGCTTACTGCCCGTTCTGTATCCCGGTGTGTTCCCCAACCTCGCCGGTTTGGACGCTGATCGCGCCGACCTGCAGGCCATCCTGCTGACGGGTATTCCCGAGGGCGTCGTTCCTGGCTTCCAGAACTTCACCGGTCCGACTCAGGCCGACCTCCTTCGGCTCAACGTGGCGGTTCCCATCGCTTCGGGAACGCCCAACCGTCTCGGACTCGTTGGCGGCGACGCCGCTGGCTTCCCCAACGGTCGCCGACTCGAAGATGACGTCACGACGATCGAGTTGCGGGCAATCGCCGGTCTCACCTATCCGCTCGTCGCTCCCAGCTACGAGCCCGACGGAGCCGCGGCCGCCATCGAAGACGGCACCTACAACAACCCGGGACGCACGTTCCTCGACGAGTTCCCCTACATCGGCACTCCGTACAGCGGGTACAGCGTCGGCACATGAGCCATTCGCACCAATCGCACGAACCAGACTGGCGGGAATCGCAACCAGCGCCTGGCATGGCATCCATGCTCGACATCGGTGGAGATGTCGGGGCCGTGTCGGTGCGCTTGGCTGACGACACCTCGACGGGCGAGATCATGGCCTGCGAACGGGGCAAACCGTCCCAGCATTTTCACACCGGTGTTCATCTCCGGGCGGTTGGCGACCGCGAGGAATGGGTCGCCGTCTTTCCTGCGGTGCAGGCCGGTGAGTACTCACTCCTGACCGACGATGGCAACGAACACACGCCATTTGCGGTGGTGGGTGGCGAGGTCACCTTTCTCGCACTGACGAACTCAGCGAGCGTGGCCTCGTAGCCACGGGACTTACCAGCCCTGGACGGATCGGCGGCCCGCTGCTGATCCGTCCGGAGGTGGGACTCGGGTGTGGCTTACTTCACTGGCTCCCAGGCCTTGTGGGTTTCACACCACTGTTCTGTGTGGTGGTGGTCGCCGTGTTTGCGCTGACGTTGTTCTCCGTCGACCGGCTTGCTGGGTTTGGTCACTCGGCTCTTGTTGGTCGGGCGGGTCATGGCTCATCTCCGTTCGGACCATCAAAGGAGTTGAGGTCTTCGGCGTCGGTCTAGCACTGATCAGAACCCAGGGCCATGGCTGTAGGCCATGACGGGCGTCGCTAGGCGGCAGGTGTGACCAGCACGGGGATGCGGGAGTCGGATACGAGCTTGCGGAGACGGCGTTGGGCGATGAGGTGCTGGGGGATGACGATCGACGTGGCTCGTTCCTTGTCGGCTACGTCCAGAAGGTCATGGACCGTGCTCGTCGAGCCCGCCACGATCGTCTGCGTGTCAGTGCCACCAACGCGTGAGTTGTAGAGACTGACGAGTCGGTTCACCGCGATTGCTTCGCCTTCATGAGCACCGAGGTTTTCGGCCTCGGCGAATTGACGGAAGTCGCTGACCGTCTTCTTGTCGAGCAGCACCAGCACGGTGGCCTTGCCACCATGGGCGACCAGGTCGGTTGCCGTTGCCAGGGAGATCTCACCGGCATCATTCGGTTCGACGACAGCAAGGATGTGTTCACGGAGAATCATGAGGACTTACCTTCGGAGTTTCATTTGGGGGGAGGCGTCGGGGCCACGAGTGGTACCGAGAATCGAGCGGCTGAATCCAGACCGAAAGAATCTTGCCCCTTTACCATACGACTTCGTCCCGTTTAGTAACGATGACAGCGGTCACAGTCCCGATTGGACCCCTTGCGATGCGCTGACGAGTCGGTGAAGTGAGCGATTGTCGATGTCGTCAGCAAGGAGTGCGGCCGCCGGGCCCGCACCGACGTGTCCGAGCGCGGCCCGATGAAGCAGCGAGCGCACGTTGAATTCTTTCATTCCTGTTCTCGACGCCAGCTCGTGGAGGGTGTTGGCCCAGCGTTCGGTGTCGGCGTGTCGATGGCGAAGGCCGAGCCGACACTGGGTGTCGAGGATGTATCCGTCGAGCCACACGTAGGGGTCGGCGAACCGATTGCTGCGGGCGCGAGCATCGGCGAGGAGCTCGAAGGCGAGGGCGGTCTCGCCCTTCGCTTCGGCTACCAGAGCCAGGCCCCGAGCCGACATCCCCTCCCAACAGGGATCACCCAGTTGGCAGGCTCGGGCGAACGCCTGGCCGAGTATCTCCGAAGCTCCCGATGCGTTCCCGCAGGCCAACTGCGCTTCCCCGCTCAGGGCTTGGGGCCACGGCAGGATCGCCAGCCAGTGCTCGCTTTCGGCGAGAGCAATCGAGGCGTCGAGTTGTTCCGATGCCATCGCGAAGTCGCCCCGCAAGAGGCTGATCCGCCCCAACACCGACAACCCGAAGACCTTCCGTCTCGGCTCGTCGGCGATGTCCGACCATTTGTTGGCCTCCTCGAGAAATTCGACTGCCTTGGCGTAGTTGCCACGGTCACTCTCGACCGAACCGAGGTAGGTCATTGCCTTCGCCGTGATCGATGGCGACCCGTCGGCGAATTCGAGGGCATCGGAAAGCCACGTTCCAGCACGGTCGTAGCGGGCCCGGAGAAAGTCCACGTAGCCCAGCTCAGCCCGAGCGTGTGCAACCGCCGAGCGGTCACCTCCGGCGAGAGCGATCGAATCGGCCTCGTGGAGAGCGGCCACACCCTCCTCGTCGAGACCACGCAGTGAGTGGATGAGCGCCTCGGCCAATACGACGCGCGAGCGCACTCGCAGAGCCGTGTCGACGGAGCCGTCGGCCAGCCTCACGGCGGTCCGCAGTGACTGGACGCCGGCCTCGATTGCTCCTGCGGCGACCGCCGCCGATCCCGCCTCCACGATGGCCTCGACCGACGCCCGATTTGCCACCACTTCGCCGTCGTCCCTCCGCTCCCTCATTGCCGCACGGATGGCCGGCCCAGGCGCCATCCCGAGTTCACTGAGGAGCAAGTCGGTACATGCGGCGAACTGCCGCTCGGCCCCGACATCGTCTCCGGCGAGGCGATACAACCGAATCAGCAACGCTTGATGATTCTCGTCAAGCGGACTCATCACCGCCGCTCGGATGGCGTAGTCGAGGGCCCGGTCCCTCTCGCCGCGCGACATCGACCCGACCGCAGCCTCGTGGAGGATCGCCTCCGACGCGGCGGCCAGGTGACGTTGTTCGGACAACAACCACGATTCGAACGCCGGCGCGCCCTGGATGGTGATGCCATCGAGGAGGTCGGCTCCCAAGCCGGGCAGACCGACCGCTTCGGTCCAGGAGCCCCGCATCAGGACGGCAACGTCGATGACCGAACCGGTCGGGAGTTGCAGACCGACCGGGTCACCCTCGAGAGTCCCGCTCTCCCCGAGGCACCGGCGGATCTCCGACAAGTTCCATCGAAGTGCCCTGAGCGGATCGTCGGCCTCGGCAAACAACAGCGAGGCAAGCTGAGTTCGAGTCGGTCGGCGCTCGCTCAGGATGAGAAAGGCCAATAGTGCCCAGCTCTTGCGACTACGAAACTGATAAACGTCTCCTGACGCGTCCTCAATTCGTGGGCGACCGAGAAGTTGGACCGTGAGGCTCATCGTGACCGGAATGGTGCCACGTCTGCGGCTCCCTCGTCCTTGTGTCAGACGATCGACTTCTCGGCGGTGTCAGCCAGTATTCGGGCCAGCTGCTTCCAAATGATCTTGTGTACTGGCAACAGCACCCACCAGTAGGCCCGACCGAAAATCCGCCGGGGATGGAATCGAGCGAGTTGGCGCAGGCGGGTTCTGCCGTCGCCGAGATCGGTGATACGCCACTCGAGCCAAGCATCGCCGGGAACCTTCATCTCCGCTCTCAGTCGAATCAAGTTCGGTGGCTCGTGGGCCTCCACCCGGAAGAAATCCAGCGCGTCGCCCACTCGCAGGTCGTCGGGATGTCGCCGGCCCCGTCGCATGCCAACGCCACCGATCACCTTGTCCAGCCACCCACGCAAGGTCCACAACGAATTGATGGCGTACCAACCGCGGGCGCCACCGATTCCTGCGACGGCCGCAAACAGCGCCTCAGGGGTGGCGGTCGAATCGATCTCCTGAACGTTCTCGTAGATCGTCCCGCCCGACCAGTCAGGATCTTGGGGCATCGGTGCGGCCGACGACTTGCCCCTCGCACTGTCCATCCAACTGGTCTTCATCTCGAGATCACCGATGACAGCCAGCGCTCGCTCGATCGCTTGGTCGAGGGTGTACGGCTCGTGGTCGACGAACCGACGGATGTCCCGATCGGGATGCACCACGACGTCGTTGATCAAACTCTCGACCAATGGGCGGGCGAGGCCATAGGGCAGCGGAGTCACCAAATTGATCCAATGGGACGACAACCGAGGAGTGAGGAACGGCACGGGGATGATGAGCCGCCGACGCAGGCCGGCCACCGCTGCGTAGTGATCCATCATGTCCCGATAGGTCAACACGTCTGGGCCCCCGACTTCGAGGATCTCGCCCGCGGTATCGGGCTTGTCCACGACTGCCACCAGGTAGTGGAGGATGTCGGCGATGGCGATCGGCTGCACTCGGGTCGAGGTGACCCAACGGGGACAGATCATGGCCGGTAGCACTTCGTCGAGGTGGCGGAGCATCTCGAACGATGCGCTGCCCGAACCGATGATGACGGCCGCCCGCAATTCGGTGACCTGCACCGGGCCCGAGGCCAACACCCGACCAACCTCGTGCCGGCTCGAGAGATGGGTCGAGAGATTGTCGGAATCCTCGCCGAGCCCGCCGAGATAAATGATGCGGCCCACGCCGGCCATCTCGGCCGCCAGCCGTGTGTTTTCAGCTCCGGCTCGATCGGTCTCCTCGAAATCATCGGCCTGGCCCATTGCGTGCACCAAGTAATAGATCGCTTCCATGTCCTTCAAGGCGACGTCGAGAGACTCTCGGTCCAGGACGTCGGCCTTCATCACGTCGACGTCAGATCGCCAGTCGACGTTGCCGAGTCGGTCCGGGTTGCGAGCGAGACAACGAACGTCATGGCCGGCGGCGAGTAGTTCCGGAACGAGGCGCCCTCCGATGTAGCCGGTCGAGCCGATGACGGCAATCCTCACGCGTTGGCCTTCTCACTAGTGGTGGCGAGAGCGTCGAGACGACGCAAGGCCAGCTGACAAACTGCGATGTAGGGAGCAAACAACCAGGGCACACCGAAACCCACACAACAGCGGTCAGCGCCGCGACGCTCGACGCGATGTTCCGTGGCTTCCAATCCGGCGACCTCCCACGACCATCCGACGTTCGACTCGAAGCCGGTGATTTTGAAGCCGAGCCGGAGCCCGAGCACCGTGGTCAGCGTGCCCGTGGAGCCCTTCTTCAAGCGCTCACCGTCCAGATCAACGCTTCGCACCGATGGCCCCCAAGCCGGCCAGAATTCAATTTGCGTGAGCAAGTCCCAGAGTGCTTCCGCCGGGGCGTCGATATCTCGGCTGATCCACAACTTCTTCACCCGAGCACCCTAATCGGCCTGCCCTGGAGGAGGCCGACTCGGGAAAGCTCGGGCTGTTCGACTCTGTGTTTGACGATCAGTTCGGCGCTGTTCGGTCGAGTCGGACTAACGGGCAACGGTTTGGGCGAGCAGCCCGCCGATGGTTGCGACGGCGAAGACGTATCCGAACAAAATCATGATGAGCCGAGTTCTGGCGAGTCGGCTGAGAATGATGAACTCAGGAACGTTGGCCCCTGCTCCGGCAATGGTGAGCGCCACGATCGCTCCGGTTCCGATTCCCGCGGTGCGCAGTGAGTCAGCGATCGGAACGAACAATTCGGTGTTGAAGTAGAGCGGGGTTCCGAGCGCGGCCGCGATCGGGATTGCGGCCAGACTGTTGTCACCCGTCACCCGAGCTGCCATTTCCGGTGATACGAACGTCTCGATCGCCAATCCGACCCCGACACCGACCACCAGTAGCGGACCGAATGATCGAAGCAGCACAGCAGCGTTTCGGGCCGCAGCGGACGACTCGATCGCCAGCCCACGCCACAGCAACTCTGGAGCCTCGTCGCCGTTGCCCACCTCGTTCGGCGGCAATGCTTTCGATGCTCCCGTTGTGACCGCGATTGGAGCGGTCGGTGTCGGGAGTGGTTTGAGGTGGCGGCTGATCCCGACGCGTTCTGCGATCAGAGCGAGCGTCATCGCAGCGCTGAATGCAACCGCCACATACACGAGAGCGACTTTGATGCTGACGATCAGAATGAGCGCACCGAACAAGACCGGATCGAGAACAGGTGCCGCCACGATGAACGCGACATAGCCCGCAGGCGGTACGTCGGCTCGACGCAAGCCGATCAGTAATGGCACCGCGGAATAGGTGCAGAACGGGGTGACGAAGCCGACAGCCACGCCCTTGAGAGCAGCAACGACCGGTGAGCCGCCCATCCAAACCCGGAGTCGTTCCGGGCCGGCGCACCGCTGGATCAGTTCAACGGAAAACGACACTCCGAAGAACAGCAAGACCAACTCGACCAGCAAGAGTGCCGACGACGCGATCACCGCCGCCGCCCGCCCGCAACGCCCATGATTTCCGCCGCTGCTCGTGGTAGGTCCGACATGCACTTGCGGTTCACGGTCACGAGTGATCGCACCCCGTCCTGTTCGACGAAAACGAAGCCGCTGTCGGCAAGCACCTGAAGGTGACGCGACACCGTCGACTGACTCTTCTCCACGACCTCGACGATCTCACCCACCGTCATCGCTTTTCCCGACAGAGCGACGAGGTTGAGAATTCGCACTCGAGTCGGTTCCGAGAGGCATCGGAACCATTTCGCGTACTCGCTCGACCGCTTCTCATCCAACCGTTTCATCATTCATCGACGATAAACGATGAATGACGACCTGCAACTGGCTGCCAACACCGGTTCCACCGAGCGACGCCGCACAGCCCCCATCTGGTGGGCACCCCAATTGTTGGGCGGATACTGTCGCGACGTGAGCGACGCAACCATCGACTACATCGAATTGCCTGCCGGGGAACTATCGGCAACCAAGGCGTTCTATGCCCAGCTATTCGGGTGGAGCTGGGTGGATTACGGCCCGACCTATTCTGCATCTCAGACCGGGTCCATCGAGATCGCGCTGAACGCAGCAGCCACTCCCCTGCCGGCTCACGAACCAGGAGCTGAAAACGCCGTCGGTCCCCTGCTCTTGTTCAGCACAGCCGACCTGGAAGCGGTCGAGTCAGCCGTCCGGGCTGCGGGCGGCCACATCGTCTCGTCCATCTACCCCTACCCCGGGGGTCGCAGATTCCACTTTGCCGATCCGAGCGGCAACGTCCTGGGCGTCTATCAATCGGCGCCCTGACGGCGGCAGCCAGCCAACGGCTGCGCCAGCCGTGCACATCCATCAAGAACTGGACGTCGCCATCGCCATCGCCACCGTGTCGGGTCCCCTCACGGGCCACAGGGGGTCGAACCGATCGAGAAGCTGTCGACCGTGCCTTCGGACAGCGAGCGGAATTGGAACGTCAGCTGCGTTGCGCAGGCCTCGGCGATCAGCGCACCATGGTCGGCGTTGTAGAAGAACTGACTGTCCGGATCCATGACCTCGGCAGGTCCGTAGAGCCGAGCTCCACCCAAACCCACCACAAAGTATGGAATCCCATCTTTGAGGAGGCGTTCGTAGTTGTGCTCGTGCCCGTTCATCACCGCATCGGCACCCCACTCGGCGAAGGGCCAGGCAAGGTCGGGTTCAGGACCGTGTGTGGCGCCCGAGGAGTAGGGCGGATGGTGGAAGTAGACGATTTGCCAGGGGGTCGTGGATGCCGCCAACGCTGACTGCAGCCAGCGCCCCTGGGCCGAAGTGCTGGATATCCCGTCGGGTTCGGCGCTGTCGCTGTCGACGACGAAGAAGTGAACTGGTCCCTGGATGTAGTCGTAGTAGCGCTCGCTGCCGGAGGTACCGCTGGTGGCAATCCCGCCTCCCGGCAGTGAGAAGTAGTCGAGGTATTGCTGGATGCCGCCGACCTCGGAGTAGTCGTGATTGCCGATGGCAGGGAAGAAGCGGTTGATCTCACTTCCCGGTCCGAAATTGCCTCCGTAGGCACCGATGAAGTCGGAGTAGAACTGACCGACGGAACGATCGATCTCGCTGATGTACCGATTGTCTCCAGTGGTGATCACGAAATCCGGGGTAGCACCTGCAACGAGGCCGGCGACCGCAGCTTCCAGGCTGTTTCCGCTGCCGAAATCGCCGATGGCAGCGAACCGGATCGTGCCATCACCATCGGGGACGACCTGCGGCTCGACCGTGGCAACCCTGACCGTGGTGCTCGATCGGGCCCCACCATCGTCGGCATCGAGACGCAGTTCGTAGGTGCCAGGGGCCGAGAAGGTTGCCGTCGTGTTTGCCGCGGTGGGGTCGGCGAATGTGGCCGTACCCGGACCACTTACCTGGCTCCACGAGACCGTCGTGGTTCCGGGAGGATCGGGGAGGCCATCATCGGTGACCGTTCCTCGCAAGGTGACGGCCGCAGGAAAGGTGGACGATTCGGCACTGGCCCGCACCGTCGGCGCCCGATTCGCCGTGCTGGACCCGCCAATCACGACCTGCAACACGGGCGCCGCCTCAGGGGCCCCATCGAAGGATTCGGCGACCCGCGAGCCCGATCCAGTGACGACGAAGACGAGGCTGTTCCCCGAGGCCCAATCCGGAAGATCGATGATCTCCTGCACGATCACCGACAGATCGGGAGTCTGCTGGTCGGGCCCAGCCATCCGCTTCTGGGCCCACACCGGCGGCAGCCAGCCGACCGACGCCGCCGTGCGTATCCGCGATGTCACATCGAACTTGGTGTGGGAGAAGGCCCGAGGATTTGCGTCGAGTTGGCCCTCGATGGTGAACGATGCCGCCGAATCCGAGGTCTCATCGGCTTGGAACTGAAGACTCGCCGCCGTCACGGTGGCGCCCGCCGGTATCGACACGTTGCGGAATCGAAGGCCGACGACCTGTCGACCTTCGGGAACGCCGTCGACCAGATCGAGGTCGCCACTGCCCCGCCTCACATCGCCCGACTCGTTCTCCTCGGCATCATCGGTGCTGGCCGAGATTCGGATGGTGAGGCCCAGATCGCTGACGGCATCGTTGACAACGGCGTCGACCGCTTCGTCGACGGGGCCAGTGCCCTCGACGGCCACGGAGTCGGTAGCCGCGTCGGACACGACCGCAGTCGGTACGGCCGAGGCAGGCTCGAACGGCACGGCTGCTGCGATGCCCAGGACCAGCGCCCATCCGAGCACCCCCTTGAATCTGGCCCCGCGCTCCGACCAACGGAACGCCAGAATCGGCCGCCTATCCGTCCCTCTCGTCGCCATCGCCGTCTCCTCGAGTGGATATCTGACCCTAGAGCAAATCGTTCCGATGAGATAGAGGCCACCGCGAGCAACTCGTAACCGTGCAGCCATTTTTTCGGCGTTCGCCATCGGCCCGATTCCTACTTGCCATATTGGAAAGTTCGACCTAACTTTCCAATATGGAAAATACACCGTGGGTGCCACCCTCCGCCGATCAGGCCAGGAGCGATCTCGCCGAATCGGCGGCCAGCCGCGACGCCTTCGTTGGCGACTTGACGCTGCCCCCCGGTTACAGCTTGATCACCGGATTCGGCAACGCGGCACTCGCCTACGGCGTCGCTCTCGGCAACAGCACCTGGCGGTTCGGGTCTGTCGCTTTCATCGTTGGCCTCGCAATCGAAGTGAGCGCGTTGGCGTTCGCTACAAGTCGGTTCCGGGCCCGCAACGGCGCAGAACTTCGGGGAGTCAACGGGTTCCGTGGCCCACGGTCGACTCGCCTTGTTGTCGCCCTGTTCCTTGCGATTCTGATCCCCTGCATCATCGGCGCCACTTGGCTGATGGTTGCGGAGCATCCGGTCTTGTCAGCGCTCGTCGCCCTGTGCGCCGTGCCGGCAACGGCAGTCGCCGACCGGTGGTGGCTCGCTCGCTACCGGGTCAGTCAGTGAGCGAGCTGAACCCGATCATCCACGCACCAATCCGGCTCCGTCTCTGCTCGGTCCTGAACGCGGTAGACGCCGCAGAATTTCAAACGCTGCGCGATCACCTCGACGTCGCCGACTCAGTGCTCTCGAAGCACACCAGCACCCTGGTGGATGCGGGATATGCGACCACGAAGAAGGACACGATCGACGGTCGCCGCACGACCTGGATCTCACTCACCAAAGCGGGTCGAACCGCACTGAAACAACACGTGCGAGCGCTGCAAGATCTCATCGACGCAGCCGAGGTCTCGTCCGGTCACTTGGGCAACAGCGCCCAGTGAAACCGGACCGAGGTCCACCGACACAGAGCCGCTTCTCGACTTCAACCCGAGCCCTCATCCGGTCACGCGATGGCGGAGTCGTGGCCTTCCCAGTGGGGTTCGCGCAGGGTCCGTTTGAGGATCTTGCCCGCCCCCGATTTGGGGAGCGGATCGGTGCTGACCTCGATCTGCTTGGGCACTTTGTAGCCGGCAATCGTCTCGCGGCAATGGGCCACCAGCTCTGCGGCAACGGCATCGGGATCCGCAGTGGGCTCGCGCAACACGACCACGGCGTAAACGGCCTCACCCCAGCGCTCGTCCGGTACACCGATCACTGCGACTTCGGCGACCGAAGGATGGCTTGCCAGCGCATCTTCGACCTCGGTCGAATACACATTCTCCCCGCCCGAAACGATCATGTCCTTCGACCGGTCGACAAGGAAGAGATTCCCGTGATTGTCCACCCGCCCGACGTCACCGCTGCGATACCAGCCGCCGCTCAGGGCGGCCTCGGTTGCTTCGGGCTTGTTCCAGTAGCCCTGCATCACGTTGGCCCCTCGTATCGCCACCTCCCCCACCTGACCGACTGGAAGGCGTGCGCCATCGGCGTCGAGGATCGCTATGTCGACACCGATCACCGGCGCCCCGCACGACTTGGCCACCGAGGCATCGAGGAGGTGCTGCTCATTTCGCAGCCCGGTGACCACCGGGCTCGTTTCCGTCGTGCCGTACAAGTGAACGAGCTCGGCGTCGGGGAACGTGTCGGCCGCCCGGCGCAGCATGGCGAGGGTCGCCGGGGATGCGCCGTGCGACAGCATCCGCAGGGAGGCGACCTTACGGGGAGACCGGATCTGCTCGTCGGTGGTTGCCGCCAGCATCGTCGGCACCAGCAGTGTGATGGTGATGTGCTCTCGTTCGAGAAGATCGAGGACCGCCGCCGGGTCGAATGCTGGCAGCACCACCTGTGCCGAGCCCATCCAAACGGAGGCCAACACCTGCACGGTGCCTGCGGCGTGGAACAGGGGCGACACCACGAGGTATCGGTCGTCGGGCGCGAGGTCGCTCCAGGTGAACATCGACCAGGCGTTGGCGATGAGGTTGCGATGCGTCAACATCACGCCCTTGGCTGCGCCAGTCGTACCGCCCGTGTAGAACAGCCCGGCGAGGTCGGTTTCGGCGAGGTCAGCGGGGAACACCTCAGCCGGGAAAGAGTCGTCGGAAGGACCTGCGGCTTCGAGCAGGGCCTCGTACTCGATCGGAACTCGGATCACCCGCTCGAACGTGTCGTCCAGCGGTGACGGTTCGCGGTCGGTGATCAGCACCCGAGTGGCTGAGTCTTCAGCGGCGTATCGAAGCTCGTGGTCGGTGTGGCGTGAGTTGAGCGGCACCAATACCAGGCCTGAGGCGGGAACGGCCAGGTAGGTCTCGATGTACCGGTGACAGTTCGCCGCCACGATGGCCACACGGTCGCCGCGTTGGAGTGGCCCGCCGGGAAGATCGAGCGCTTGCAACCCCGCCGCCAACCGACGGCACCGATCGACGGTGGTGTCGTAGTCGTGGCGGACGCTTCCGCAAACGAGTGCCTCGGCGTCGCCATGGGTCGTGATCGCTCGACGGAGCGGATCCTGGAATGTGTGCATGCCGAATCTCCACGTCGATCAGTGTTGGTCGGCCGTGTCGACGGCGTCGTCGGTGCCGTTCACCCACGCCCTGACCTGGTCCCCGGCGACAGTAGTCACCGGCCGGCAGATCCGTCACGTTTGGCGACGAGTCGTTGGCCTCGGACTGGACGTATCCAACAGCCCGCGTCCTGGAGGCTGCCCGGACTGCCGGGGCGCTCTTTGCATACCTGAAGATGGGATTCCTTCCCGACTTGAGCGACGCACTCTGAAGAGAGCGAGAGATCTCGAACCGCTGATCGATGGGATCACTCCTGCGATCCACACGCTCACCCGACGGCGCTGAGGTCGTTCAGTCCCGCTCGGCGCCGACGAATGAGCGATGCTCGTCGTCTCGGTGGAACCGAGTGAAGGTCTCGAATGTCTGCTCCACGTCGTCGTCGATCGGAAGGAGCGCCTCGTCGAACGATTGGAGGAATCTGGCGAGGAACGTCGCGATCACTTCTCGGCCGCCCGTCTCTTCGGTGCCGGACGGCGCGACCCGTGCCCTTCGACGATCTCGTCGGCAATCGTCTTGGCCTCCGGCGTCCGACGCACCGCAATGGCGGCGAACTCCAGCACAGCCGGCATCGTGCCGACCCGCAGAACGAGTCGAGTACCGGTTCCTTCGAGTTCATGGTCGAGCGGTTCCTGGTCGTCCACACGCAGATCACGCTCGAACCACACGACTTGAACATCGACGCTCATGGTCCGTTGCTTCTGTCTGACCGATCCGGTCTTGGTTTCGCCATGCGATCGTGTACCCGCTTGCGAGCGGCGCTATGCGTAATCATTTTCGGAGTCAGCGGCGAGGGCGTCGGGCGGACCTCGACCGAATGGTTCGCGGGCCCACGGGGTACCGCCTGATCATGGACTCACCCAGGACCCACACGAATGATCGCTGATTGGATCTGGACCTCGTGGGAGCAAGTGGGAATCGTTGCGCTCTCCGCGCTCTTGATGATGGTGATCGTCATCGCATCGATTCGTGTCATCGGACTTCGATCGTTGTCGAAGATGTCGAGCTTCGACTTCGCCGTCACGGTGGCGATCGGCTCCGTCCTCGCCGGTGAATTTCCAGAAGCGCTTCGCGACCGATGAAGTCTGCGCCGTCCAGGTCCATCACGTCGCCGAGTCCGAGTTCGATGGGTGACGCCATCGCCGCGCGACCTCGTTGACTCACCCGAGGGCCCTAATTACGATCACTACAAGACAGCATGTAGCTGTCAGGAGGGTGGGGGACAATGAGAAGAGTTTTGGTGCTCATCGGCATGGCCGCGGTTCTGCTCACCGGGCTGGTGGCAGCCCCGGCAGGGGCAACCTCGCCCAGCGATGTGGAAATCACGGTCCCAGGGTTCGAAGGGGCGTTCGAGGCGACCGGGACGGCCGTCGCAGACGGCGTTGTGTGTGGCTCCGGCGAAGTCGAGACGACCTTCACCAAGTTTGCCGGCTTCCAGTCGGGCTCTGGAGTCAACCTCACGGTCGGTAAAGAGTTCAGCTGCGATGACGACTCGGGAACGTTCTCGGCGAAGCTGCAAGTGCGCATCAACTTTGCTGACGGCGTCGCATTCAAGTGGGTGATCACCGGTGGGACCGGCGACTATGCGGACCTCCGAGGCGCCGGGTCCGGATTCGTTGCTGCGCCCGACACAGACATCTATCAAGGTGGGCTGCACATCGACTGACGGTCGCTCACGAGAACGCGAATGCGGGAGGGCGATCGGCGCGTCCGACGACCACTTCTTCGAGCCGGGCGCGGCCCTGACTCGATCTACGTCGTCGGGCGGGCCTGAATACTGGGGCCAGGAGGGGGAACGAGCCAGGCAAGAATCTCATCACGAACTTCTGGTGCCTCCGTGAGTGAGAAATGATTCCGACCGCCCACCACGCGTTCGGCGTTCGTCGGGAGTGAACGACGGCGACGACGACCCAAGGCTGACGGTTGTCGCACGATCGCGTCGCCGAACAGCACGCCGACCGGATTGCCGACCGATGTTGTGATCACGCCAGCGATGACGAGCACGGGCACACCATCCAAAGCACCGTCTTCGGATGGGACACCGTGATCGAGGTCCCGAAGGCCAGCGCTGCGCCCACCCAAGAACCTGGCCAGGGCGAGTGTTTGTGGGGCGGCGCTCAGGCCCGCAGCTGCAAGGGCAGCGCCCTTGGCGATCGGTGAACCCCGATGGGGTGTGCCGATTGTTATGAGTTTGAGCGGATGCTTCGCCCATGCTCGCTCGTTGGCCTTCGCCTCCTCGATCGCTGAGCGAGCGACGAGCCCGCCCAGCGAGTAGCCGACCAGTGCGATCTGCTCGACGGGGACCGGCCAATCTCGGATCGCCTCTTCGATCACCTCAGCGAGATCGTGCCCGCTTTCTCTCACCGCCCGGCCGGTGTTGTAGCGAACGACGATCGGGCTCTGACCAGCGGTTCGTAGGAGCCCCAAGAATTCCGGCCGCCAGCGTTTCCCGCCTTCGCCGAGGCCGTGAACCAGAACCACGATGTTGGCTGTCTTTTCGGCGGCACATCCTTCGTCGATCGCAACCGCCGGGCCGGGATAGACGCCCTGACGGTGGAGCTCATCGCCCCACAACGCTTCGATGACGGCTCGCACTCCTGACCCCGAGTGTCCACGCCGCCGAAACACGGCTTCGGTTCCCGCGCCAAGGGCAGACCCTGCGAGACGCACCGAGCAATACACGGTCTGCGTCACCGACTGGTGCAACCTCTCGAACCGCGGACCGGCATGGGCAACGACGGATCCAGCGATGGCTTCGTGCATTCCCTGAACAGGATCGATGACGCGCCCGATCGCGTAGGAGATTGCGTCGCCCGTGCCATCGGGAACGGACGAATCAGCGTCCATCAACCCACCCATGATGGATCATTCGGTTGCTCAATTTCTTCGCTGCACGGTCGACGATCGCGGCGTAGGGCTGCGTTGGTTCCGAGCATCGTGCGTCACCTGCGCTTTCCCAATTGATCGAGCCGCTGAAGGTCTTCGTCGGTGCCGACGGCGATGATGATGTGGTGCGGCTGGATCACCGTGTCGCCCGTGGGATTCGTCGAGAACTGGCCATCGGGTGACCGCAGTGCCAGCACCAAGGCACCGCTCTCTTCGCGCAAGTTGGCCTCACGGAGTGTCTTGCCTGCAAGTCCCGACTCGGGCGGTACATCGAACTCCTGCATGCGGAACTCGAGTGAGCGTTCGTGCATCACGACGTCGACGAACTCGGCGACGTGCGGACGGGCGACGAATGAGGCCATACGCGCTGCGCCGAGTTCCTGCGGATTGACGACCCGGTCTGCGCCCGCATTGACCAACTTCGGAATGCTCTCGTCCTGACGGGCGCGAGCCACGATG
The DNA here is from genome assembly GCA_037969565.1 of Acidimicrobiales bacterium. Lineage (GTDB taxonomy): Bacteria > Actinomycetota > Acidimicrobiia > Acidimicrobiales > SZUA-35 > SZUA-35. The sequence continues at coordinate 27,634 of JBBKXQ010000044.1, forward strand.
AACAGGTCGGGGTTGATCGAGCGACCCGAAAGCGTCACGAACAGATTCTCCGCATCACCTTCGAGCGCCGCGACGAGAAACGAGGAGCGTTCGATGCCAGCGTCCTTGAGCGTGGCATCCAGTGTTGCGTCACCGACGACGACCGGGAAGGGGATACCCGCGACGCGGTCCGGATTCACGTCGATCACCACGATCCTGTGTCCGGCCTGGTCGAGGTCGTGGGCCACGGCGCGACCGACACGGCCCCATCCGCAGATCACGGTGTGATTGCTCAGCTTGGCGATTTCTCGATCCATGCGACGCCTTCCGACGAATTCTCGTAGCTGTCCCTCGACGACGACCTGCACCGCCAGGGTGAACGTGTAGAGCACGGTGGACACGCCGGTCACGATGATGAACATCGTGAACCACTTCTCGGCCGTTCCGAACACTTCGAGCTCGCGAAATCCGACGGTCGTGATCGTCGTGATCGTCTGATACGCAGCATCGAGCAGCGTGAATCCGAATGCCCAGTAGCCGACGATGCCGATGACGACAACCGTGCCGACCATACCCATGGCCAGTCGCAGCCTCCCGATTGCCGTGTTCACGACGGGCACCGTACTGCCCGAGCTGGTCAGAGATTCTGATGCTGCTCAATCGCGAGACTGATCTGTGTTCTCCCGGTCTGCTGTTCCGCGACCTGGCCAGCGCGGGCACAGCCGTTTCATGCCAACTCGAGTCTTCGTTCGATTGCAGCGGCGGTCGCATCCGGATCGTCAACGGCAAGCACGACGCGCTCGAACTCGCCCTCGCGCATGTCCACCACTAGTAGCGGAGCCGCTCCTCCGGTGGCAGGCACGGCCCAGAACTGCTTCCCCGAAACACCCCGTCCGAGCATCGTCCCCACTCGACGTCGATTCGGCCGCTTCTTCCCGTTGTGCGTGCCCCATCCCAGAGCCCGGTGGTCGATGAACTCCTCCAACGCCGAGCGCTCATCCACACGTGCGCTCACGACAGCCGAAAGTTCCAAGACAACGGTGCGCCGCCAGTTCATTGCACGGTCCCAGCCGCTCAACGCGACACTCATCGCCCCAGTGGCAGGGGAAGTCTGAACATCGATGCCCACGCCCAGATGGTAGTACGAAGGGCAGCGCTCGCTGGACGGACCGACCCACCGACAAGGGCCTCCTAGTATTTCGTATCCATGACCAAGCTCTCGATTACCACCCTCATCTTGCTGCTGCTGGTGGCCGGCGCCAGCGGGTGCACAGCGGGGAGCGGTGATGATGCGCAACTTGCTGTTGTCGTCGACACAGACATGGGAATCGACGACGTTCGCGCCTTGATCTTCCTGCTCGAGTCTGGGGAAGTCGATATCCGGGCTGTCACGGTCGCTGGCACGGGAATCGCGCAATGCCCCGAAGCCGCAATCAGCGCAGCAGCCCTACTCCGAACGTTCGACAGGGCTGACATACCCGTTGCCTGCGGCCTCGAGGTTCCTCTCGAGGGATACAACACAGCGCCCACGACATGGCGACATGAGGCCACACTTCTGGCCGGTATGGACCTCGACCGATCCGGCCTTGCGGACACGATTGGCGAGGCCGACGTATTGCTGCGAGAAACGTTGAGCGAGAATGATGGCCTCATCATCTTGGCCCTGGGACCTTTGACGAATATCGCTCCCGTGTTGAGCGATCGTGACCTTGCCGACGCCGTCTCGGAGGTCCGTCTCATGGGGGGCGCTGTCGAGGTCGGCGGAAACGTTGTGAGCTTCACCAACTTCACTGCGGAGTTCAACATCTGGATTGACCCAACCGCTGCCCGACAGGTCCTCGAAAGTGGCGTTCCCGTTTCCATCATTCCGCTCGATGCCACCAATTCGGTGCCGATCAGTCCAGCGACCATGGATGTGTTGGCCACAAGCACGACTCGAGCGAGCGAGCTTCTCCGGGGCTTCTATGACGCGAACCCGCTACAGGGTGGGGTGTTTCACTGGGACGACCTCGCGGCCGCAACCTTGGTCGACCCAACGCTGGTTGAGTTCGAGGAGATGCCCATCGCCATCACGACCGATCAGCAATCCGACGAGCTGGGCCGAACCACGCGCGTGGCGTCCGGCGAAGGCATTGTTGCCCGGGTCGCCATGAGCGCCGATCGCGATCGATTCGAGCGGTTGTTCTTCCAAACGGTCACAGGCTCCGAAGCAACGACACGCGACGCCTGGATTCCCGACGCGACCGTCACGTTTGATGGCGCGCGCTGCGCCTATGACGGGCCAGACCCGCCGCCACCAGACCTAGCGCTAGAGATAGTCAACAACTCTGCGACTCCGCCGTTGCCGACGCAGACGTCGTCGATCTGGATACTGCGCGATCTCCCCAGCGATGTCTCCATCTCCTGTGCGATCACGCTCAGTGATGTCCACGAGCTCGCCGGGGTGCGACTTCCGAATTGAGACAGTCACGTCAGCGGAACAAAACCGGCGATGTGGGGCTCGGCAATTCTTGAGCCTTCCACCGTCGATTTCGACGAACCGGCACACGTTCACGTCGCAACACTTCGGCCCGATCCGAGCACGGCATAGTCCCGGCTGATTTTGGCCAAGGCGTCGCTCCAAGCCGGAAATCCAGTCGCCTACTTCGACTGCTCCTCATGCGTGCCCTCGAGTGTTCCGATACTTCCTGACGTGATCATCCGACGCTCACAGGGCGAGCCCAAGGACACCTTCGTCGAGAGCGCGTCCATGGAGGCAACGTTCGCCTCGGTCAAACGAACGTTGGTGGTCGGGCTCTTCACCGCAGGAGTCGTTGTCGCCGGCCTGCTTCTCAGCGGCGGTGCATCCGTCGCAGTCACGATGTCGGTCGTCGGCGCGATGGTGGCGACTCGGTTCTGCGCGGCCTGGACGGCCTACGAGGGTTTGAAAGCTGAGACCGTCACCGACCAACGGCGTTGGACCCGACGACTCGAATACGCCCTCATCCCGATGGGCTCTCTCAGCGGTGTCGCTCCCAGCCTGCTTCCTCAAGTCGACGGGCGAGTGGCTCCACAGTGGTTCGGATTGTTGGTTTGCTCCGTCGCCGTCGTCGCCGCCAATGTGCTCGTCGGGTACGGGCGCTCGCACACGTTCCTCGCCATCACCGGCCCAGTGGTTGTTGGGTCGGCGCTGAGCGCGGGGCTCGTCGGCGGCGAATTTGCTCTTTTCTTCGCACCAGGAGCGGTGATCGTCGGAGGGATCTTGATGCTCGACAATCGCGAAGCGGGCGTCATCTTCCGCGATGCACGACGACTCGAGGAACAGAACCGGTCCCTTGTCAGAGAGCTCCAAGGCGCTAACTTGCTACTGCAACACCAGGTTCACACCGATGCTCTGACCGGGCTCAGCAACCGAGCTGGCCTCCGTCTCCACATTGCGACGTTGGCCGACACTGACGAGATCGTCGAAGTGATCTACATCGACCTCGATGGCTTCAAGGCCGTCAACGACGACCACGGCCACGCAGCCGGCGACGCAGTTCTCGCTGCGATTGGCGAGCGGCTGAACCGGATCGTTCGACCCGAAGACTGCGCCGCTCGTTTGGGTGGCGACGAATTCGCCGTCATCGCTTCCGGCGAGGGCACCCCGCCACGCAACCTTGCCGATCGTATTCGCGAGGCATTCGTGACGCCTATCCTCGTTGGAGACCTCGAGGTCAGGCTTGGCGCATCAATCGGTTCTCACCGCGCTGAACCCGGCGACGACATTGGACTTGCCGTGCGGTTGGCGGATGCCGCCATGTACGACCAGAAACGTCGCCGTCGCCGCCAAACAGGCGGTCAAACTCCAACCGCGGAGGCCGCGGCGACGTTGTGAGCGCCAGCGAGCAACTCGGTAAGCGAGCGAAGCGAACGACGTGGGCCTTCAGGGACAGCTTTCACAACCCCGAAACACCTGTTCAGGGCCCTGGCCCTTTCTCCAGCTGCAGTCAGGATTCTGCGTGACGAAGTGTGTTGTGCGGTCTCGCCGAAGTCGTCTTCAATCACGGTGTTACAAGATCGGATCAGCTCCGGGGTGATAGACCGGTCCCGTGTTCGGAAGCGACGTTCGAAGCCTGAGGCGACATCCACTGGCCGTCACCGCAGGCGTGCTCGGCGTCTATGTCTGCATTGGTGGCCTGATGGCCGTTGCGGACTCCGGTCCGGATTGGTACCACGACAGCGTTGATCTGGCCTCGATCGCCATACTCGTCCCGATCATCTGGCTGATCCGCCAATGGTCCGCTTCCGTGCGGGCTGGGCCGCCCGGTGAAGACCCGTCTTGACGTTGCGGAGGTACCCGGAAGAACCCAACAGCGTCCCGATGCTCGGCATCGCCCATACCGCAGCGGCTCGAGTGAGCCGCGTCGATCAGTACCGCACATTCGATCGTTCGCCGAACGAGGGGGCCCACACCGCTGTCAGGGATTACCGGTGCGCTGCTTGGGCCGCGCTGTTGCGCTGCCGACCAGCTGGGAGGCGTGATTATGTTGTGGCGTTATCGAACGCCATGCCGCTCGGCGAAACTTGGGGAACGCCGATCAGCGCACACCCCCAGAGCAGAATCCCCGTTCGCACAGTTGAGTGGGCTCACACTGGGGCGACGGCGCATGCTGTGGCGGCAGCGCTCGATCGTGCACTTGAGGCGCGGCGTGCTGTCCGTGGCCAAGGTGGAATCGAGAAATACGGCCGTCGACCGGCGGCAAGACTCCTGGCCACGCGTTGGCGATCAGCCGTTCAAGCGGGTCTCCGAACCAGCGTCACGTAACCGGCGCTACGAGCGACCCGATCGCTCGGTATCGCTCTGCGCTGCGGCGAAAACTTGCTTGGCAGCTACACAACCTCGAACTGGCAGCGTGTGCCTGGTGCGTTGGCGAGACGTTTGTCGGCGGTTACCAGCGGGCAGTCCAAGGCTTCGGCGAGAGCGACGTAGCAGGAGTCGTACGCACTGACGTTGTCGCGTAGCTCCCACCCGCGGCGCAGCAACGGTGCAGTTGGGTAGATGGCGAAGGGGAGGTTCAGCAAGTCCTCCAGGGCGTCCGTTGCCTGCATCATCGTCAGCGATCCATTCGCCAACTGGCGTCGGAGCACCGACATCACTTCCAGTCCGAGCAGGTCAGGCGCAGCAAGCACCTGACCCTTGATTCGCTCACGGCAGATATCGCCGTCCGGGCCGCCATCGGCAAGCGCCGGGGCGATCACCGACGCATCAACGACGAGCACGTTCGTCCTCGAGCGCCGCGACAGCATCTGCCTTCGACAACCGGCCCTTCGATCGGTTCTCGATTCTGTCGATCACGTCGTCAACGGTCGGCGTGGCGACGATCGAGGCCAGCTGTGCTGACAGGTACTGCTGCAGTGACTGACCGGCGATTTCAGCTCGTCGGACCAGTTCGTTGTGGACGTTGTCGGGTACGTCTCGGATCTGGACGTTGGCCATGCATGCATTATACATGCATATCAGTAGTACCCGTAGCTCACGTCGGGGTCCCACGGGCCCCAGGTTTCGCAGCCCAGGCCATCGGTGGCGGTGATGTCGTTGCCGTCCAGGCGGAACGGGTCGGCCTGACCAAACAGTCGGACCTGATGCTCGATTTCGCCGCAGTCCAGATCCGGACCGTCGGGGATGCACTCGACGTACGCAGGGTGGCAGGCCCACTCCCCGGTCCGGCCGCCGTGTTCACCGCTGACTGGCGCAGGGCCGAGCAGTGGTTGCGCGGCCGCTTGCTCGGTTGCCGTGATGGATTCAGGGGACCAGCAGGTCCCATAGAACCCCGCACCCGAATCC
>JBBKXQ010000045.1:0-43478 GCA_037969565.1 Acidimicrobiales bacterium
ACGGTAGGGGCAACGGTGGGCCTCGCGGCAGCTCGAGCCGGTCTTCGCACGCTGCTCATCGAACTCGAAGGGCGCAGCAATCTCGGTGCGCCCTTCGGAATGGATGAACTCAGCTACGAAACAACCGAGGTCGACCTCGCCGAACCCGGCATCGCCGGCCTGTTCACGAAGCGAATCACACCCGACGAAGCCCTCGTCGACTATCTCGCCGGCCAGAACGGGCTCAAGGCCATCAGCGCTCGCCTGGCTCGCACGAACGCCGTGGAGCTCATCACCACCACGGCACCGGGCATTCGTGATCTCCTCACCTTGGGAAAGATTCGAAACCTCGAGCAGGAGAACGAGCACGATTTGATCGTCGTAGACGCTCCAGCAGCCGGACACGCCATCACCTTCTTGCAGACCGCGGCTGGAATGGCCGCTTCGGCCCGGACCGGTCCGTTGCGGGAGCAGGCCGACCAAGCGCTGCAGATGTTGGCCGACCCTTCGAGGACACGGGTGATGATGGTGACGCTGCCGGAAGAAACTCCCGTCACCGAGTTGATCGAGACAGCATCCATTCTGGAAGAAAAGGTCGGGGTACGACTGGCACCAGTGGTGGTGAATGGGGTCTGGCCGATCATCGATGGCCTGGTCGCCGTGGCTGATGGGCCCGGCGCCCGACCAGCCGGAGCCAAGTCCACGAAAGGTGTGTCGGCGGCCAAAGCCAATCAGCGGGACGCCGCCGTCTATCGACTTGCCAGACAACGGGCCCAACAAGACGAGATCGAACGCTTGGCAGCCGAGCTTCCGCTTCCGCAGATCATCCTGCCGTTCCTGTTCGCAACCACGATCGACCGAACGGCGATCGACACGCTCGCCTCGGCCTTCACCGACGGTGCGGAACGCATCGGGGAGATCCAGCCTTGACACTTCCAGCCGACCTCCTCGCCCGAACTCCCGTCGTGCTCTGCCTTGGATCAGGTGGGGTGGGCAAAACCACGACCGCAGCGGCCCTCGCTCTCGCCGCCGCGCAACAAGGTCAACGAGCCGTAGTACTCACCATCGACCCGGCCCGTCGCCTGGCCGATGCCATGGGCCTCACCGACCACGAAGACAGCCACGGACTCGGAAACGAGGCCCGACGAATCGAGGGGGACTGGTCGGGTGAACTCTGGGCCTCGATGCTCGACCCGAGCGAAACATTCGACGGCCTCATCCGCCTCCACGCCGAAACCGAGGAGCAGGCGAACCGAATTCTGGAGAATCGGCTGTATCGAAACCTCACCGAGTCACTCTCGGGAACCAACGAATACATGGCCGCCGAACGTTTGCGAGACCTTCATCTCGACGATCGATTCGACGTCGTCATCGTCGACACTCCCCCGTCGAAGCACGCATTCGACTTCATCGACAGCCCCGGTCGTCTCACGCGATTCTTCGACCACCGTCTCTACCGCTCGGTCTTGGCCCCCCGAAAAGGTGTCATGCGCGCCGTCAACTCGGCCGGGCAACTGCTGGTTCGAACGGTCAGTCGGGTGGTCGGAGCAGCCTTTTTGGAAGACGTGGTGGACTTCTTCGCCGCCTTCGAGGGAATCGATCGCGGCTTTCGCGACCGGGCGGCCGAGGTCGAAGCCCTGCTGACGAGTTCGGCGACGGCGTACGTCATCGTGACGGCGCCACGAGACGAGCCGCTACGCGAGGCCAGGTGGATCAGTGAACGGCTCCAACGGCGGTCACTGTCGGTTGCGTTGCTGGTCGTCAATCGGCTCACGCCTCGCTTCGACCCGATATCGGGCAGGGCCAGCGCCGCGGCCAAGAAGAACCTCGCGGACCTGATTCAGTTGGCCGACGCCGAGGAAACCATCATCGACGCGCTGGCTCGCGACATCGAGGCCGAGACCGTACTGATGCTGTACGAATTGCTCAGTCCGGTGGCTGATCTCGACGGACTCGCGGAACTCGCCGACCAGCTACGGGGAGCGGCTTACGTTTGAGGGGTGCGATCAGGCGCCCGAGGCTTCGGCCTCTTGCTCATCGAGGGCGTCTTCGGCGTCTTCGACACTCTCGGTGACCGGCACGATGCGATCGAAGCCGGTGGTGTGGAGAAGCCGAGTGAGGGGTGGACGGCTACAGGCAACCGCAACTGCGCCCTTGGCTTCACGAGCCTTCCGAATACCACCGATGAGCGCACCGAGCCCCGCCGAATCCATGAACGCGACCTCTGAGAGGTCGATGAGGAGCCGACTCGAATCGGCAGCGAGCCTTGTGAGGGCCTCCCGGAAGGATCCAACGGTGTACGCGTCGATCTCCCCCGAAGGCTTACACAGGGTGTAGTTCTCGGTCTCTTCGATGTGGATCTCGAGCACGGGCTTGCCTCCCAACAACCGATCACGGCTGCTGCGAAATGGGGTGGACGGTGATAGTAGCGGTCGGAGCCGGGTTGTATTGCTCATCGCGAATATGCCCGGTCCGGCTGGGCCCGGATCCCGGCCTGCACGGTCTTCGCCGCTCGAGGGACGGCGCTGATCGATTGACGCAGGGCAGATCCCACAGGGCTACGCTGCTCCGCCGTGACCAGCGTGCTTCTCGCCACCGATTCCGACACCTTGTTCAATGAGGTCGATGGCGCCTTGTCCAGCGAGGAGATCAACGTGTTCCGGGTCCACGCCGGAGCCGACGTCCTACCGGCGATCGACCACCTCAACCCCGATCTGGTACTTCTCGACCTGCAGATCGGCAACATGGGTGGCGTCGCAGCTTGCCTGGCCATTCGTCAGGAAGAGAGCTTCGACCGGTTGGCCCATCGTCCGGTTGCGCTGCTGCTCGACCGGTCGGCCGATGTGTTTCTTGCCGACTCGGCCGGTGCCGAGGGTTGGCTCGTCAAGCCACTCGACTTCCTTCGCTTGCGCCGCTTGGCCACCACATTGCTCGCCGGCGACACGATTTTCGAGGGCATTTCGGCAAACGCCTGAGATAGGCTCGCCAACGCACGCAACACGGGTTGTAGCGCAGCTTGGTAGCGCGCCTCGTTCGGGACGAGGAGGTCGGGAGTTCAAATCTCCCCAACCCGACCAACTGGTCTTTCCGGTCGAGAACAGCCCGACTGGCCCTCGGCCCCCGCCCGTCCCTACGGTGTGCTCATGATCGGTGACGTTGTGAGTGCCCTGCGGCAACAGGGATCCGGTTACCTGCGCGAGGCCATCGTCGGAAACGAAGGGCTGGCGTCCCACGAGCTGGCAAGTTTCGATGACCCTGGCCTCTTCGGCCCCGATTCGATCGCCTGGCGGGTGCATTCGGACTCGGCGATGCTCATCGGCGGGCTTCGATCGCTTCTCCTCCAAACCCTTCATCCACTTGCGATGGCGGGTGTCGCCGAACATTCCGACTATCGACACGACCCATGGGGCCGTCTGAATCGCACCGGTCGATTTGTCGGGGCGACGACCTTTGGATCGACCAAAACGGCCGAGGAATCCATCGCCGTCGTGCGGAGGGTGCATGACCGAGTCACTGGTGTTGCCCCAGACGGCCGCCCGTATTCAGCCAACGACCCGCACCTCTTGTTGTGGGTTCATGTCACCGAAGTCGACAGCTTCCTCGCCGCCTTCAACCGGTTCGGGACCGGCAGGCTCCTCAGTCGCGAGCAAGATCAGTACGTCAGCGAAATGGCCGAGATCGCCCGCCGATTGGGGGCCGAGGAGCCGCCGGAAACCGTGGCCCAACTCAATGCCTGCCTCAACGACTTTCGCAAGGAGTGCAAAGCAGGGCCCCAAGCTCGCGAGGCGGTTCGCTTTCTGCTCCTTCCACCAGTTCCCTTTCTCCTTCGCGGTTTCTACGGAGTGCTCACCGCCGGGGCGATCACACTGCTCCCGTCGTGGGCCAGAAGAGAGCTGCGTCTTCCCGTACTGCCACTCGCCGACCCTCTGGCCGTTCGGCCTGCCGCCACGGCGTTGACGAAGGCTCTGGGATGGCTCATGTCGGCCGGAGGGCGCGACACCGAACTCGCCGATCGCCTCGGCACCCCTTGAGGGACGTCGGCCGCAGCCTTCCCGCTGAAGCCGACCACGCCCTCCTCGCTAAGGAGGATCGGTCACGTAACGCTGCGCTGCATCGTCGAGCGAGAGTCCCAGTTGATTGGCGAGGGAAGACAACCAGGCCAGCACGTCTCCGAGCTCGTGGAGCTGCTCGTCGACGGAACCCTTACGGACGGCCTGAGCCAGCTCGCCGACTTCCTCGCAGATCCACGCAACCGTCGAAGGAATCCCTCGCTCACGATCGGCTTCTCCGTAGAGGGATTCCATCAACTCTTGGAAGTGGGCGATCTCCACGAGTGCTGATCAGCCCTCGGCCGCAACGAGTTCAGCGATCTGCACCGTGTTGAGCGCAGCGCCTTTACGGAGATTGTCACCGGCGATGAACATCGCCAGCCCGTGCTCGACGGTTTCGTCGCGGCGGAGGCGACCAACGATCGAGTGATCGATGCCCGCCGATTTGAGCGGTGTTGGCACCTGGTCGATGATCACTCCGGCGGTCTCGCTGAGCAGTTCGTAGGCCCGGTCGACCGAGATGGGGCGGGTGAATCGAGCATTGACCGACATGGAGTGACCCGTGAAGACCGGCACCCGAACACACGTGCCCGACACGGCGAGACCGGGAATGTGCAGGATCTTGCGACTCTCGAACCGGAGTTTCTGTTCCTCGTTGGTTTCGAACAGGCCGTCGTCGACGAGGTCCCCGGCCCACGGCAAGACGTTGAAGGCGATGTTTTCCACGAAGGCCGACGGCAATCCCATGTCGACGCTCGAGCCATCGTGAGCGAGTGACCGTGGGTCGCCGGCTTTCGCGATCTGCTGCGCAAGCTCTTCGACTCCGGCCAGCCCGGCACCCGAAACGGCTTGGTAGGTGCTCACCACGATGGCTTCGAGTCCGGCCTCGCGGTGCAACGCGCCCAGCACCGGCATCGCGGCCATGGTGGTGCAGTTGGGGTTTGCGATGATGCCCCTCGGGCGATTTGCGACATCGGCATCGTTCACATCGACCACGACCAGCGGGACATCGGGATCCATCCGAAAGGCCGACGAGTTGTCGACCACGACGGCACCGGCAGCAGCTACCTTCGGTGCGAGCTCCTTGGAGGTGGCTCCGCCGGCGGAGAAGAGCGCCAGATCGAGACCCGAATAATCGGCGGTGGCGGCGTCCTCGACCACGATCTCGGTGCCGTTCCACTCAATGGTTCGGCCCGCTGATCGGGCTGAGGCAAAAAGCCGCAGCTCGTCAAGGGGGAAGTTTCGTTCGGCCAAGATCGAGAGCATGACGCCCCCGACTTGCCCTGTGGCTCCAACGATTCCTACTCGCATGGCCGACAACGCTAGAGCCGAATCCAGCCAGTCGTCACGGAATTGTTTCCGAATTCAGCCGGACGAACCGAGTTGACGATCGAGGACCCTCAGTCCGACAAGCCGAACGCGTCGTGGAGTTTTTGCGCCGCTTCTTCGGCTCGATCGGCGGTGACGACGCAGCTCACGCGAATCGCTGAAGTGGAGATCATCTGGATGTTGATCCCATTGTCGGCCAGTGTCTCGAACATCGTGGCCGCGACGCCGGGGTTGCTCTTCATGCCGGCACCGATGACCGAGACCCGACCGATTGAATCGTCAGTAGAGACACCGGTGGCTCCGAGGCTGACAATCGAGTCGCCTTCGAGAATGGCTCTGGTGCGGACGAGGTCTTCGGTGGGCACGGTGAACGAAATGTCGGTGAGGCCGGCTTCGGAGACGTTCTGGACGATCATGTCGACATTCACGCCACCGTCGGCCAATTTCCGAAACAAGGTGGCGGAGACCCCAGGACGATCCGGAACGTCGGAGATCGTGACTTTCGCCTCGGAGAGATCGTGCGTGACCGCCCGAATGATCGGTTGTTCCATTTCGGACTCCAGTCCAAATTCTGTGACGATCGTTCCCGGTTCCCAGGTGAAGGCAGACCGGATGTGGAGCGGCACTTGATAGTTGTGAGCGACCTCAACCGACCGCATGGCCGGCTTGGGACAACCGGTTGCGGTCATCTCGAGCAACTCGTCGAAGGAAATCGCGCTCATCTTCTTGGCCCCGTTGACGACCCGTGGATCGGCGCTGAAGACACCGGAAACATCGGTGTAGAGCTCACAGAGGTCGGCCCCCAGAATGTGGGCCAGGGCCACGGCGGTCGTGTCGGATCCTCCCCGGCCGAGAAAGGTGACATCGCGGTCGATCGAGACGCCCTGGCTGCCGGCAACCACGGGCACCATCCCCATCTCGAGCGCTTTCAGTACACGATCGGGATTGATCTCGAGAATTTTGGCGTTGCGGTGATTGGTGTCGGTGAGAAATCCCGCCTGGCTTCCGGTGAAGGACTGGGCCGGCACACCGGCCTCGGCCAAGGCGATGCAAACGAGGGCACACGCTTTCCGTTCCCCCGCCGTGATCAGCATGTCCATCTCGCGTCCGGGCGGTGAGGACGAAAGCTGCGCCGCGAAGTGCAGCAGATCATCGGTTTCTTTCCCCATGGCCGACACCACGAGCACCACCTCGTCGCCCCGGCGGCGACATCGCGCCACGTGATCGGCAACGGTGCGCATGCGGTCGGGGTCGGCGACCGACGTACCACCGAACTTCTGAACGACAAGAGCCACGGCGGCCGAGGTTATCGGCGCACCGATCCCACCCCTTCTCGCTCTCCACCCAGATTCGCCACTACGGTCTCACGCCGTGGGAACTGACAAGCGTGACCGCCAGAAGGCGATGCAGCAGGCCAAGCGAGACGAGGTTGCCAGACTCGCCGCTCGTGAGGCGTGGCGGCAACGAATCCTGCTTTTCGTCGTCTTGACCGTGCTTGTCGTTGGTGCCTTCGCGATTCTCCGCCGGGCCGCCGACGATCCAGCTGAGAATGCGTTCGACCCCAGTGACCTCGGAACGACGTCGACCACGACGTCAACCCCGGAAACGACCGAAACGGCCAACTCCAGCGAAACGACCCAACCATCCCCGGTCGAGCTCCAGCCACCCCCGCCCGGTGCCTCCATCGAGGGCCCGACACCCTGTCCCGAGGTCGACGGATCATCGCAGCGAACCACCGAGTTCAGTGAAGCCCCGCCGATGTGCATCGATGCCGACAAGTCCTACACCGCGGTCATCAGTACCGACCTAGGCGACGTCACCATCGAGCTCGACGCAGCGAGCGCACCCTCGACGGTCAACAACTTCGTCGTACTCGCCCGTTATGGCTACTACGAGGGTGTCCCGTTCCATCGGATCATCCCGGGCTTTGTCGCCCAAGTCGGCGATGCCGTCGGACCGACGCTGGGCATCGGAGGACCCGGATACAAGTTCGATGACGAGCTACCCGAACCCGAAGGATACGTGATCGGGTCACTCGCAATGGCAAACACCGGACCCGACACCAATGGCAGTCAGTTCTTCATCATCACCGGCGATGCCGGAGTTGCGCTGCCCTCGCAGTACTCATTGTTCGGAACGGTCATGGGCGGCATGGACGTCGTCGAGCAAATCGACGACTTGGGATCCGAGGGTGGGAGCCCCACGGAAGCTGTGACGATCACCCAGATCATCATCACCGAAAGCTGACGAGAGATTTCCGGACGCGAACCTCCACCGACCTCCTGGTCCTTTCCGTCATTGAGAACGCTTCCGGAGGGCGACGACCTCGTCGCAACAGGTGCTGATCTGGAACCAGCGACGCTCCTCACCGCCTATCGAAGTGGCTACTTCCCGATGCCCCTCCAGCGTCGCCGAATCGGATGGTTCAGCCCCGATCCGCGGGGCGTCCTGTTTCCCGGCGAGCTGAAGGTTTCCCGGTCGCTGACCAAGTCGATGCGACGATTCCGTTTCACCACCAATGCGGCATTCGACGAAGTCATCCGTGCCTGTGGAGATCCGATCAGGCCACACGGCTGGATCGATCGGAACATCATCCAGGCCTACACCCAACTCCACCACATGGGCTGGGTGCACAGCGTGGAGGCCTGGGACGACGAGGGCCTCGCCGGTGGCCTGTACGGCCTCCGCATCGGCGGATTCTTCGCTGGCGAATCGATGTTTCACCGCCGTACCGATGCCTCCAAGGCTGCGCTCGTACACCTGAGCTCGGTGCTCGGCCACCGACCCCACAGCATCATCGACGTGCAGTGGTCAACCGATCATCTGGAGTCGCTCGGCGTTCGGGCCGTCGATCGCAGGATCTACGGAGACCTACTGGGTCGCGCCCTCGACCTGAGTCCCGTCGAATCCTTCGACGTTGCCCCGAATTTCTGACCGACCTCATGTCGCTCTACGATGCTCGCCCAGTCGCACTCCCTAGAAGATCAGCCAGTTCGGAAGACCAGCCAGTTCAGAAGCCCAGTCAGTTCGGGAGAGCATGAGCAACAGCACACAACCGGGTAACCAACAGACATCGGGCAGAAAAGCCGGCCCGTGGATGATGCGTACCTACTCCGGCCACTCCACGGCCCAAGCCTCGAATGAGCTCTACCGAACCAACCTGGCCAAGGGCCAGACCGGTTTGTCCATCGCGTTCGATCTTCCGACCCAGACCGGCTATGACCCGGATCATCCCCTGGCTCGGGGCGAGGTCGGAAAGGTCGGCGTCCCCGTCGTCCACAAGGGCCACATGGCCACACTCCTCGACGGCATCCCGGTCGAGGCGATGAACACTTCGATGACAATCAACGCTCCGGCGGCATGGCTGCTGGCGCTCTATGTCGCCAACGCCGAAGACCGAGGCGTGTCGAGCGAAATGCTTCGCGGCACCACTCAGAACGACATCGTCAAGGAATACCTGAGCCGGGGCACATTCATCTTCCCGCCCGAGGCCAGTCGGCGATTGATCGTCGACATGTTTGCCTACTGCAGCCGGCACATTCCCTTGTGGAACCCGATGAACGTCTGCTCGTATCACTTGCAGGAAGCCGGGGCCACACCGGTGCAAGAGATCGCTTTCTCGCTGGCCACTGCGATCGGGGTGCTCGACGCGATCAGAGAATCGGATCAAGTCGATGACGACCAGTTCGTGCGGGTCGTCGCCAGCGTCAGCTTCTTCGTGAATGCCGGAATTCGATTCATCGAAGAGACCTGCAAGATGCGGGCCTTCACACAGCTGTGGGATCGAATCACGACCGAGCGGTATGGGATCACCGACCCCAGAGCTCGCCGTTTTCGCTACGGCGTACAGGTCAACTCGCTGGGACTCACCGAGGCTCAACCCGAGAACAATGTGCAGCGAATCGTGCTCGAAGCACTCGGGGTGACGCTGTCCAAGGACGCTCGGGCCCGGTCGCTTCAGCTTCCGGCCTGGAACGAAGCACTTGGGCTTCCAACACCCTGGGATCAACAGTGGTCGTTGCGTATCCAGCAAGTTCTGGCCTTCGAAACTGATCTGCTGGAGTACGACGACATCTTTGCCGGCTCCCATGTGATCGAGGGAAAGACGTCGGAGTTGGTCGAGGCCGCCCAGGTCGAACTCGACGACATCATCGGGCTGGGTGGGGCCTTCGAAGCCATCGACGAATTGAAGGGTCGCCTCGTCCGCTCCCATGCCGAACGGTTGCGACGGATCGAGCGAGGCGAAGTGACCATCGTCGGTGTGAACGATTTCATCGAGACGGCGGTGTCGCCTCTGGGTGGGGCCGACAGCATCCAGAAGGTCGATCCCGCAGTCCAGGCGGAGATGGTTGCCGATGTGGAGGCATGGCGGGCCGAACGAGACAACGACGCCGTCGAGAAGGCGCTGGAGAACCTCCATCGGGTAGCCCGATCCGACGAGAACATCATGCCGAGCACCATCGCCCTCGCCCATGCGGGCGGCACCACCGGAGAATGGGCTGGTTCGCTCCGAGAGATCTTCGGCGAATTTCGTGGTCCGACGGGTGTTGGCGCCGCGGCCGGAGCCGGTGGCGGATCCGTCGGCCTTCGTGCCATCGCCGAGCGCATCAAGTCGCTCGAGGCCGGGCCACCCAGATTCCTGGTGGCCAAGCCCGGACTCGATGGGCATTCCAATGGCGCCGAACAGATCGCGGTCGCAGCTCGAGATGCCGGACTCGAAGTCATCTACGACGGGATCCGCACCACCCCCGAGCAAATCGCATCGGTGGCCCGAGATGAAGATGTCGACGCCATTGGTTTGTCGATCTTGTCGGGAAGCCATCTCGATCTCGTTCCCGACACCATCACCCTGCTCAGGGCAGCCGGGGTGACCGCCCCGGTGATCGTCGGCGGGATCATCCCGGACGAAGATCGGCAACAACTCCTCGCCTTTGGCGCCGCCGCAGTGTTCACACCGAAAGATTTCGACATCGCCGCAATCATCGATCGAGTGGCTGAACTCGCCATCGCCCATCGCGACGGCACGACCTGACACGCCACCACACGGCAGGGTCGGACAGGGTGCGATGGAGGGAATGAACCACGATCGGCAATCCATCTGAGAGACTGCATACTGCTTCACTTCGTTTTCTTGCCGCCGATGGAGTCGAGATGAATACGCGAGTAGCCCTACCCGGGCTTGCAACAGGTGTGCTCGGCCTCGTTGCCGGCTTGGTTGCCTATGTGTCCGACAATGGCCTCTTCGGCGCGGTTGCCGGCCTGCTTGCTCTGGCCGCGGGGGTGGCGGGCGTTCGTTTGGCCCAGCAGCTGAGTGAACAAGCGGCGGTCCAACGCCTCGTGGAAGACGAGCTGCGGGTCGTTCGGGCCGAGGCTCAGGAAACCGAAGAACGACTTCGCGACGAACTCGGCTCGGGCGGCTACATCGACGATGACATCGAGCTGGAGGACGAAATCGACACCCTCACCGATCCTCGCACGGGTCTCTTCAGCGAAAGCTTCTTCAACGTCGCTCTCGAATCACGCGTCGCCGCCGCTCGCCGCCACCTTCGGCCGGTAGCCGTGGTGCTGCTCGAAGTGGTCGAGGGGCTCTCCACCGGCGAACCCCGCGAAGCCGAAGCGTCGATCATCGCCGAGAGCATCACCGTCACCCTGCGTGAAGCGGACACGGCCTGTCGGCTCCGCAACGGATACTTCGCTCTGCTGCTGGAAGACACGCCCGAGAACGGTGCGATCTGGACCGTGGAACGGATCCGGCGTCAGCTTCTCGGCCTCCAGGCCGGTCTCACGTTGTGGGCCGGCGTGGCTTGTTATCCCGCCCACGCCTTCGGCACGGCCGAACTGATGAAAGCGGCCGAGACGGCTCTGGTTTCGGCCAAGGAGTGGCGCCAAGACCGCATCGAAGTGGCCACCTCCGCACCCGACTGATCACGATCCCGCATCGTCAGCCCGATGCCGACTCGGCTCCGGGAATGGCGATTTCGAGACCGAACTCGGCGGCGACCTCGGCGGTATCGCTGCCCGCCGCTCGGCCCGGCCATCGAATCCGACCCGGCGTTTCGGACAAGCGGGCGATCGGCCCGGGCATCGGGTATCCCTCGGCCTCGACCATCGTGCCCCGCGCCACCACGTGGGGGTCCATACAGAAATCATCGATCCCGTAGACCTGGGCGGCGGCCGCGTCGGCATCGGCGAACGCGGACAACGCCTCGTCGAGGGTGCGACAACCGACCCACTCCATCATCCTGGCCTCGACCAGAAGTCGGTGCTCCATGCGATCGGCAACGGTGGCAACCCTGGGGTCGTCGGCCAGCCCGATCAGATCCATCACCCGTCCGGCCACGGAGTCGGCCGACGTACTCACGGCGATCCACTTTCCATCGTTCGTCTCATAAGTGCCGCGAGGGATCGAGTAGGGCAATCCCGATCCGAGCCGAGGCTGCAACTCGCCGGTTCGCATCCAAAGCGATGGCAACGGACCCATGATCTGGATCATGCTCTCCAGCAGATTGACGTCGATCACCTGGCCCTGGCCCGAGTGCAGGGCGACCATGGTGGCGAAGGCCGCAGCAATTGCCGTCACCTCGTCGGTGAGAGCCACGGGTGGAAGCGTCGGGGCGCCGTCGACGGCTCCATTGATCGACGCAAAACCGGACATCGCTTCGGCCAGTGTGGCGAAACCGGGCCTGTCTCGATAGGGACCGGTTTGGCCGAAGGCGGTGACGCTCACGACCACCAGTGATGGCTGCTGCTGGTGGAGAACCTCAGGACCGAGTCCGAGCGCCTCGAGCTTCCCCGGCCGCATGTTCTCGATCAGCACGTGACTCTGGGCCACAAGCGCCAACAACGCGTCACGACCGACGTCGGAGCGGAGGTCGAGTTCGATGAACCGTTTGTTGCGGTTGGCTCCCTTGAAGAAGAACGTTTGGTTGTCGATCGGATCGCGCCATCCGAGATTGCGGGCGGTGTCGCCTCCGTCTGGCCGCTCGATCTTGATGACATCAGCCCCGAAGTCGGCCAGATGACGGGCACAACCAGGGCCGGCGAGAACCGTCGAGAGATCGAGCACCCGGACATCGGCCAACGGACCGCTTCGGCCTGAAACTGCGGGATCACCAGGCTCGTCGGAAACGCGTCTGGCCGGGGTCACGGGGTCATTCACACTCATAGAAGCTTTCCTGCAATTCGTTGGATGGTTCCCATGGTCCGGACGGTGACCGGCCCGATCGCCCGCTCGATTCGCTTGAAGTCGAGCTCGGAGTCGGAGACGCCGCCTGCGGGTTGCCAGTAGAGCTCCGCCTTGTCGATCGCCAGTTGGTCTTCGTCGGTTGCGAGAGAACGCGCGGAATCGGCTGCGGCGGGGGGCGGAACGGCGGCGAGAAACATCACCTGCAATTTGCCTCCGGGCTTGGGCGCCTCGGCCGGGAACGGCACGAACGAAGCGATGCGGCCAACTTCGGCTGCACTCCGTACGAAGGCGGGAACGGCATACCCGAGCGATCGCTCGAGCTCTCGAGCGAGGAGCGCCTCGACCTCGATGGACGGCTGGTCGTCGTCGGCCCCGAACAACACATTGCCGCTGGCCTGGTAGGGCGTGACATCCCGGAAACCCATTGCGCTGATGCAGCGCTGAAGATCGGTGTTCGTGATCCGGTGTCCCCCCACATTCATGCCCCTCAGGAACGCGACATGGGTGATCACGCGCGGGCACCTCGACTGTTGAAAGTGGTGATGCCCTCGGTGAGCACGGGTCCGATCATTGACCGAGACTAGGCCACGTTGGGTCGTCATCAGATTTCTTCGCGACGCCCACCCCGACCAGTCAGCGGCGTACAAATGCGACTAGGTTCGTAACACCACGGCCAAGCCGAACGGAGCGCGATGACGCTCGAGATGACGTCCCGATATCCAGACAGCGAGCGGTTCAATGCAGTCGCCGCGTCTTCGGTGTTCGTCTTCGGTGGCATGGCTTTCGGCTTCGTGGCGGCCGCGGTCTTGTCGGCGTCCGACTCGCCCTTGGGCTGGCTGATCATCACGATGACCACCGTTGCCGGCCTGTCTCCGATCGCCGCATGGATTCGTCGGCGTCGCAACGGGGCGGTGGTGGTGGCCGGGATTCCCCCTCAGTGGAGGCATCACGTGAGTGAGGCCGTCGCCAGCACCAACCGGATCGAACGTGCGATGCATGCGCTGCCCGATGGGGCAGCAAGAGATCACCTTCGAGACGTGCTGGATACAGCCGTCAACCATGTCCGGGCCATGGAAGCCGCCGCTCAGTCCCCCTGGTCCGACGAATTCGTCATCGATGCTCCGGTGATCAATCGAGAGCTGTTCGCGTTGTCCGAGGCTGCGTCACAACTCGCATACACCGTGCTTCCCACCTCACCGGCCTGGTTCGATGGACCACAGAACCTCCGTGGGCTGACCGAACGAACCAACCTCCTGATCGAAGCACTGGGCAGCCTGGGCCCAGATCCCTTCAGCCCAGACTCGTTCAGCGCAGGGTCGGACGACGACGACTCGAAGCCGGTGCCTGATTCCACCAACGGCCACTGAACCGCCAACGGGTTGATGGGTCGATAAGCGCATCACCGGCGGCCGGTGCGGGCCAAGTCAGCTGGACGGCAGCCGCGATCGCAACCGCCTCTTCATCGGTCGGCACGGGCGAGATGTGGGCTGAGTGTCGTTCGGATGGCATGAGAATCCCCTAGAGCGGCACGTTGCCGTGCTTGCGCTTCGGAAGATCTTCGGTCTTGCTCTCCAACATTCGCAAACCGGCGATCAGCTTGCGACGAGTGTCGGCCGGATCGATCACATCGTCGATGTAACCGCGTTCGGCGGCCACCCAGGGGTTGGCGAACCGCTCCTTGTACTCGTCGATGAGCTCAGTGCGGCGAGCCTCGGGATCAGCCGCCGACTGGATCTCACGGCGATACACGATGTCGGTGGCGCCTTCGGGGCCCATCACGGCCAGTTCGGCCGTTGGCCAGGCAAAGGAGAGGTCGCAGCCGATTCCCTTGGAATCCATGACGACGTAGGCGCCGCCGTAGGCCTTGCGGGTGATCACCTGCATGCGAGGAACCGTGGCTTCGCAGTAGGCGTAGAGGAGTTTCGCTCCGTGACGAATGATGCCGCCGTATTCCTGATCGACGCCGGGAAGAAAGCCAGGAACGTCGACGAAGGTGACGAGCGGAATGTTGAATGCGTCGCACACGCGGACAAACCGAGCGGCCTTCGAGGAGCTTTCGATGTCGAGGACACCGGCGAGGATCATGGGCTGATTCGCAACGATGCCGACCGGCCGGCCATCGAGTCGAGCGAAACCGCACACGATCGCTCCGGCCCAACGTGCGTGGTATTCCATGAAGTCACCATCGTCGACGACCTCGATGATGATCTTCTTCATGTCATAGGGCAGGTTCGAACTCGCAGGCATCATGCCTTCGAGATCAGGACAGAGCCGCTCGGGATCGTCGCCGCCGAGCGTTCGCGGTGGCGCTTCCAGATTGTTGGATGGGAGGAATGAGAGGAGGTCTCGAACATCGTCGAGAACCGCTTTTTCGTCGTCGGCCACAAAGGTGGCAACTCCGGACTTCGAGCTGTGGCTTCCGGCGCCGCCGAGTTCCTCGAGCGTCACGTCCTCGCCCGTGACCGTCTTGACGACGTCGGGACCGGTGATGAACATGTGCGACGTTTCTCGCACCATGAAGATGAAGTCGGTCATGGCCGGGCTGTAAACCGCGCCACCGGCGCAGGGGCCCATGATCACGCTGATCTGCGGTACGACACCCGACGCCTGCACGTTCCGATAAAAAATGCCGCCGTATCCATCGAGGCTCACGACACCCTCGGGGATACGGGCTCCCGCTCCGTCGTTGAGGCCGATGAACGGCGCCCCGACCGAAAGCGAGAGATCCATCACCTTGTGGATCTTCTCGGCGAACACTTCACCGAGCGAACCGCCCATGATCGTGAAGTCCTGAGAGAAGACGAAAACCTTGCGCCCATCGATCGTGCCCCACCCGGTGACGACGCCGTCGGTGTAGGGACGTTCGGTCGCCTCGGGGTTGCGAGTACGAGCAAGCATGTCGAGTTCATGGAATGAGCCATCGTCGAGCAGATAGTCGAGACGTTCCCGGGCAAGCATCTTGCCCTTCTCCACATGACGCTTGACGGCACGCTCGGGCCCGGCGTGGAGCGCCTCTTCCTTGCGTTCTTTGAGGTCGTTCAGCCGCTGGGCGCTGGTTTGGTTAGCCACGGCGGCGCAGGGTAGCCGTCGATTGGTGAACCGGGAAAAGCAGCGGCAATCAGCGGTACTCGGGGTTCTGATCGGCTGCGTTGGTGACGTTCTGCCAATCGGCCGGCTGATTGCCGTGTGACGGGAATCCGCCCAGGTCTTTCAACATCTTGGCCGTGTGCATCAGGTTCCATGCCATGAAGGTGGCGTTGCGATTCGTGAAGTCGTTGCCGTAGCCCTCGGGTACGTCGGAACCCTCGATCGGATCGCCGTAGCTGGCCCCGGGCCCAGCTTCACCGATCCAGCCGCAGTCGGCCTGGGGCGGAATCGTGTAGCCGATGTGCGACATCGCATACAAGACTTCCATCGAGCAGTGCTTGATCCCGTCTTCGTTGCCCGTGACGACACAACCAGCCGTCTTGCCGTAGTAGAGGTATTGACCTTTGTCGTTGCGATCGCCGCTGTAGGCATACATACGCTCGACCGCGAGGGTGCACACACTCGACTTGACCCCCAGCCAGATCGGGGTGCCGATCACCAAGATGTCGGCCGCCATGATCTTCGCCTGGATCATCGGCCAGTCATCGGCTGGTTGGCCGAGTTCGGTGAGGTCCTTCTCCATTCCTGCGGGAATCGTGTGTTCGAGCAGGTGCAGGATCTCGACGCTGACTCCTTCGGCCCGCATGATCCCCGCCGCTCGGTTGAGGAGCTTGCCCGTATGAGAATCGGTTGCCTTCGCCTTGAGTGAGCAGTTGAGGAACAGCGCACGAAGATCGCCGAAGTCGGAGGGCGAATCGGTCGTCAGGTCAGTGGTGGTCGCGCCAGTCGTCATCCCCATGCCTTAGCACGATTGCTCAGAGCTGTTCCCAGTCAGGGGAGGAAACCGACAACCTAACCTCAGGGCATGAGCGAAATCTCGAGCATCTGCGTCTACTGCGCCTCATCGTCGGGCACGAACTCCGCAATCATCGACACCACCAGATCCCTGGCCACGCTCCTTGCCGACGAGGGGATCAACCTCGTGTACGGAGGGGGAGCCGTCGGTCTCATGGGGCTGATGGCCGACACGGTTCTCGAGTCCGGCGGAACGGTGACGGGCATCATTCCCACCGATCTCTTTCCCCGTGAGGTCGGACATCAAGGCTGCACCGAACTGATCGAGGTCCATTCGATGCATCAACGCAAGATGCTCATGTTCGAACGGTCCGACGCATTCATCGCACTGCCGGGCGGACTCGGGACCATGGAGGAATTGACCGAGATGACCACTTGGGCCCAGATCGGTATCCACACCAAGCCGATCGGTGTGCTCAATGTCGATGGTTACTGGGACCCGTTCTTCTCACTTCTCGACCGGGCGATCGCCGACGGATTGCTCAAGCAGGAGAACCGGAACCTGCTGATCGAGGCCGACGGCCCGACCGAGATGCTCGAGGCGTTGCGCAACTACGTGCCGATCGTCGAAACGAAATGGCTCGACCTGGATCAGACCTGATCGGTGGCCAAAGGAATAATGGGCCTGCGGCATCAATTGGCTTGCAGGGTGTCGACGTCCCTGACACGAATCTCTACCTTGTCGAGCCATGAGCCCTGAGCACCTTCCGCCGTCGGATCGAACCACACTCAAACGGGGCGCCAATCGTGCCGTCTATGACCCGGCAGTCGTCAACGCGATCCTCGATGCCGGAACCATCGCCCACGTGGGCGTCACCACCGACGACGGACCCGTTGTCCTCCCGATGGCATATGGCCGGACCGAAACCCATCTCTTGATCCACGGGTCGGTTGCAAACGCGATGCTCCGCGCCGGTCGCTCACTCGATATCTGTGTCACCGTCACCATCGTCGACGCTCTCGTTGTTGCCCGAACTCCGTTCCACAACTCGATGAATTATCGGTCGGTTGCCGTTCGCGGAATCGCGACGGCGATCGCAGACAGGACAGAGAAGCTCGCCGCGCTGCAAGTCATCAACGACCACATCGCGCCGATCTGGGACACCGCTCGGCCGCCCTCCGACGACGACCTCAAGAAGACACTCGTGCTCGGCATCCCGCTCACCGAAGCATCCGCCAAGGTGCGCGACGGCGACCCGATCGACGAAGACATCGATCTGGCCGGGCCACACTGGGCCGGGCTCGTGCCGCTCAGGTCGACTTGGGGCCAACCCTTGCCGGCGGCCGACCTCCGCAACACCCCATCGATACCCGACGCGGTCGAAGCCCTGGCCGGCCGCGACGCTCACCCTCGACCGACTTGACGCCCAACCGTTGATCGGGGCCCGGTCTGCAGCCGGCCGTCAGGTAACGCCACCTACGATTCAACGATGCATCGACTCCGCTGGGCCACGCTCCCCCTCGTCATTCTCCTGGGTGCGTGCTCCGGCGGCTCCGAATCCTCGGATCAGGCGAACAGCACAACGTTGACGCTGCCGGCGACCACAACGGCCCCGACGAGCGAGCCGACAACGGTTGCGCCAGAAACCACGCAAGCACCGACGACATCCTCGGGCACCGAGTCCACCCCATCAACCGTTGCTCCCGGCGTCTCGCCAGGAGCCGCCGGCATCGGAGACTCCCTGTATCCCCAGATGGGCAATGGCGGCTACGACGTCTTGTCCTACCTGCTCGACCTCACGGTGGACGTCGCCGACAACCTCGTCGCTGGTGAAACCACGATCGTGGCGACCGCAACGCAAGATCTCACCGCGTTCAACGTCGACATGTCCGGGTTGATCGTCGAGAGCGTCGTGGTGAACGGTGTTGACAGCGACTATTCACGAATCGACGACGAACTCACGATCGCCCCGAATCCGCCGGTGCTCGCCGGCGACACGTTCGAGACCGTGGTTGCGTACGGGGGAACACCCGAACCGGTCGACGACCCGTCCGACTCCGTGTTCGGCTCCGGCTGGCACAACGAGAACGGCTACGTCTACACGGCGTCCGAACCCGCGGGATCGACATCGTTCTTCCCCAGCAACAACCATCCATCGGACAAGGCCACCTTCCGATTCGAGATCACCGCGGCCAGCAACCTGACCAGCGCCGCCACCGGCGTGCTGGTCGACACGATCGAGAACGGCAAAACCACCACGACGGTGTGGGAGATGACCGACCCGATGGCCACCTACGCGGCCGCCATATATGTCGGTGACTTCGAACGCCGAGCGTCAGTCGGCCCCGCCGGTCTCACGATCCGCAACTACGTGCCCCCGGGCTCGGCCGCAAACCTGACCTCGGCGCTCTCTCCCACCGCCGACATCATCTCGTTCTACGCAGACCTCCTGGCGCCGTTCCCGTTCGATGCCTACGGCAGCGTGGTTCTGCCCTTCGACCTGGGCTTCGCCATGGAGAACCAGACCCTGTCCCTTCATGGCACCGACACCGTCGACACCTACACACTCACCCACGAGATCGTTCACCAATGGTTCGGCAACTCGATCAGCGTGGCCGATTGGCAGGACATCTGGCTGTCCGAGGGTTTCGCCACCTATCTCCCCCTCCTCTACCTGGAAGCTCGCGGGATCAAGTCTCCCCTGGACCCGGATGGCCTGTATTTCCTGTTGGACGGAAAGGCCTACGACGGACCGGCGGAAGTCGATGTTCGAGATCTGTTCGGGGAATCGGTGTATTTCCGGGGAGCACTGAGCCTGCACGCGTTGCGGGTCGAGGTCGGAGACGTCGTGTTCCGAGAAATCCTCCGCACCTATTACGACCGATTCAAGGGACGCCTCGTCACCACCGAGGATTTCGAACAGGTGGTCGGCGAGATCGGCGGGCCGGAGGCAGAGATCGTCCTCGATACCTGGTTGTTCGGTGGCGACCTACCCGCCAACCCCGGCCCGGTGACCAAATAGGGTCGGCCGGCAAGCACAGCCAAAAGGGCACGGGGTCTACGATCCGAGACATGGATCTGCCGGTGAACCCGCCCATCAAACCCATGCTGGCCAAGGCCATCGAAGGAATCCCGGATCGAGACGACCTGATCTTCGAACCCAAATGGGACGGCTTTCGCTGCATCATCTTCCGCGACGGCGACGAGATCGAGCTGGGCTCTCGAAACGAGAAGCCACTGACGCGGTACTTCCCCGAGATGATCGAACCCATCAGAGCGAGCCTCCCGAACCGCTGCGTGATCGACGGAGAACTGATCGTCGCCACGAACGACAGGCTCGATTTCGACGGTCTGCAGCAGCGAATCCATCCCGCCGACAGCCGGGTGCAAATGCTCGCCGAAAAGACACCCGCCGCATTCATGGCCTTCGACCTGCTGGCTTTGGGGAACGAGGATTTGACGGGTCGCCCATTCAGCGAACGTCGAGCGCTACTCGAGGCGGCGCTCGCCGAGGCCGAACCCCCGATCCATCTGACGCGCACGACACGAGACCCCCATCTGGCGGCGGAATGGTTCACGGTCTGGGAGGGGGCCGGGCTCGATGGCCTGATCGCGAAACCCGTCGACGATCCATACGTCCAGAACAAGAGGACACAGTTCAAAGTGAAACACGTCCGTTCCGCCGATTGCGTCGTTGCCGGGTATCGCTGGCACAAAGACGGGAACGGCGTGGGCTCGATCCTGCTCGGGCTGAACAATGCCGACGGCGAACTGCAGTCGGTCGGGGTCTGCGCCAGTTTCACGGCCAAGCGGCGGGCCGAACTCGTCGATGAACTCGCCCCGCTCGTTGTCGATGCGATGGTTGATCACCCGTGGAGTGGATGGGCCGACGCGGCGGCTCACGAAGAGGGCCGGATGCCCGGCGCCCCGAATCGCTGGAGTGGCCAGAAGGATCACAGCTGGGTGCCCCTGCGAATCGAGCGTGTGGTCGAGGTGAAGTACAACGCAACACTCAACGGACGACTTCGTGAGGTCGGGAGATTCCTCCGTTGGCGACCCGACAAAGAGCCGGCCGAATGCACGTTCGACCAACTCGACGAGCCCATCCCGATCGGTCTCGGGCAGGTACTGCACGGGTAGGAGACGCCGATCGGGAACAATGCGGCAAGAAGTGACCTCGGCCTGGAGCCGTAGCCTGCCCGTGTGCCTGCCATCAACATGACATTCGTCCTCTCCGGAGACCACGTGTCGAAGCTGCCCCCGAGCGAGGCCGAAGTGGCGATCGTCGGGCGATCGAATGTCGGCAAGTCCTCGCTGGTGAATGCGTTGTCGGCCCGAAAGCGCCTGGCCCACGTGTCGAACACGCCCGGCCGCACCCGCCTCCTCAATCTCTTCGAACTCGAGGGTGGCGGAAGCCTCATGGACCTTCCGGGCTACGGCTATGCCGCTGCGCCACAGCACATGCGAAACAAGTGGGGCGCCATGATCGAGGGCTACCTACTCGAGCGGGAGAACCTCACCATGGTGATGGTTCTGGTCGATGGCGAGGTGGGCCCGACCAAACTCGACAAGGACATGTTGGGCTGGTTGCGCTCCCACGAGATTCCCCACACCGTGATCGCCACCAAGCACGACAAGGTGAAGTCGTCGAAACGAGACAAGCGCAAGAAGGATCTGGCGGAGGGCTGCGACCTCGATCCGGGCGACATCGTGTGGGTGAGTGCCCACAAAGGCATCGGGATCGACCGGCTCCGGGGCCTCATGATCCGCTGGCTGAGCTGACGGGCTGACCGGGCCGACGGACTGACCGGGCCGAGTCGGCCAAGTACGGTTCTGAGGTGGCCTCCGAAGACACCGCCGAAGATTCCGCTGACAACAAACCCGAAACTGCCAAACCCAAACCGGTCAAGCCGAAAACGGAATACCTGACCATCGAGGTCGCGGGTAGGGAGCTGCGGATTTCCAGCCCCAACAAGGTCTTCTTCCCGAAGCGCGGAGAGACCAAGCTGGACCTCATCAACTATTACATCGCCATCGAAGAACCGCTGATGCGAACCATGGGCGGCCGACCGACGTTGATGGAGCGGTTCCCCGACGGTGCCTCCGGCAAGTCGTTCTTCCAGAAGAGGGTGCCCAAGGGGGCGCCAGTGTGGCTGCAGGAGACAACGGTCAGCACACCCAATGGCACCGATTCGAATGCCATGGTCGTGGCCGACGTGGCCCACGTCGCGTGGGCCGTCCACATGGGTTGTCTGGGCTTCCATCCCTGGCCCTACCTCGCGGCCGAACCTGACGTGACCGACGAGCTTCGTATCGATCTCGACCCTTCGCCGGGCACGGACTTCGACGACATCAGGGCCGCCGCCCAGATGACCAAGGAGTTGCTCGACGAGCTGAACATCACGAGTTTCGTGAAGACGTCGGGCAGCCGGGGCCTGCACATCTACGCCCGCCTCGAGCCGATGTGGACTTCCTACGGTGTGCGGGCCGCAGCTGTTGCCCTCGCTCGCGAGCTCGAACGGCGTCACCCCGAGCGGCTCACGGCAGCGTGGTGGAAGGAGGAAAGGGGCCAGCGAGTATTCATCGATTACAACCAGAACGCCCCGCACAAAACGGTCTTCGGCGCTTGGTCGGTTCGGCCTCGAGTCGGTGGGCAGGTCTCGACGCCGATCACGTGGGAGGAGGTCGAAACGGTCGACCTGAACGCACTCACGATCGCCACCGTTCCCCAGCGTTACGCCGAGATGGGCGACCCGTGGGAGACGATCAACGACAAACCTCAGTCGATCCAGCCCCTCCTCGACATGAGCGACCAGGACATGGCCAACGGTTTGATGGATGCTCCATGGCCACCCGTGTATCCCAAGATGCCCAATGAGCCTCCCCGAGTGGCGCCCAGTCGAGCGAAGAAACAACCCACCGACTGACTCGGCGCGTGGTGGCGGAAATTGGCCAAGCGGGGAACCAACATCGCAAGCCCATCGTCCAAACGACCATGAACACATCGATGTATTCGTGCCGTCGGGGGTTGGTGGCTTCGGCCCTGGCGTTCATCCTTTTGGCCGCGGCCTGCAGCGACGGCAAGACTGAAGTCACTGCTGGAGCGGGGGACGACACCTCGAACACCACGACCAACGATCTGCCGGAGGACTCTGTTGTGGACGACACGATCGAAGCCGACCCGAGCGGCGAGTGGGTCCGCACCACCTCCCGCGACGACTTGGCCGAGGCGACGCCCGCCAACGTGATCGACGTTCTGGCTGACCCCAGTGACGACTCGAGGTTGCTCGTCCGTTTCGAGGGAGCGGCCGAACCGTGCGCCGGCTCCAGCGTGGTCGTGACCGAAAGTGCTGATTCGATCGACGTCCAGCTCTTCCAAGGACTCGATCCCAATGCGGCGGCGATGACCTGTATCGCGCAAGTCTTCAACTATGAGATCGCTGTGCCTCTCACGGCCCCGGTCGGCGATCGAGAACTCAGGGTTTCGGCCATCTGACCATCACCTGCTCCCACTACCGTGCACCGGCTGTGGGAGCAGGACATGGTCATGACAAGAAGACGAGCCACCACATCGACCGAGCGACGAGACGGGGTCTGGCGGCCACGGCAATCGTGTGTGCGCTCCTTGCCGCGTTGGCCGCTGGGCTGACGTGGCCTTCGCCCAACGACGACGGCTCGACGTTCAACTTGGGTGTCGATCTCTATCCCGGCACGGTGCAACGCATCACCGAATGCAGCGACGAGGATGTGTTCGGGGACAGCCAACTCGACTGTTTCGTGGCGCAGGTCTCGGTCGACGAAGGCATCGACACCGGGCAACTCTTCGAGTTGCCTCCGTTCTTCGAATCGAACATCCGCCTCGACCCCGGCGACCGGGTGAGTCTCGCCCGGATCGACGAACCCGACGCTCCCTTTCAATATGCGTTCTCCGATCGAGATCGGAAGGGTTCGCTGGCCCTGCTCACGATTTTGTTCGCCGTCACCGTGGTGGTGCTCGGACGGCTTCGAGGGCTCTCGGCTCTCGTTGGCCTGGCCTCGACGATCGTGATCCTCGGCGTGTACACACTGCCGGCGTTGCTGGAAGGCCAGTCGGCGCTGCCGATCGCCTGTGTCACCGCGGCATTGATTGCATTCGTTGCGCTCTACACGAGCCACGGATTCACCACCATGACCACCGTCGCCGTGCTCGGAACGGTGGCCGCGCTGGCACTCACGGTCGGGTTGGGGGTTGCGTTCATCGAGTTCACCAAGCTCAGCGGGTTCGCCACCGAAGAGGCCTTCTTCATCCAAGGAGCCGGCAACACCGATGTGCGGGGGCTGCTCCTCGCCGGTCTCGTGATCGGCGCCCTCGGCGCTCTCGATGACATGACCGTCACCCAAGCGTCAGTGGTGTTCGAGCTCCGGGCTGCCAACGAATCCATCTCGCGGCGAGAGATCTTCACCGCGGCGATGCGGGTCGGCCGTGACCACGTTGCGTCGACCGTCAACACCCTTTTCCTCGCCTATGCAGGTGCGTCGCTTCCGCTGCTGCTTCTGTTCTCGATCGGGAGACTGCCCGTTCTGGATGTCGCCAACAGCGAAGTGGTGGCAACCGAAATCGTGCGCACGCTCGTCGGATCCATCGGGCTCGTGGCTTCGGTTCCGATCACCACCTGGTTGGCCGTTCGGGTTGTCGGTCCGGGCTCCGCGGTGCCGACGAGCGGGCCACCCGGTCAGCGCCCACCGATCCGTCGCACTCCAGCCATCGCCGATCGCACGACCACCTCACCAACCGGCGCGGAACTTGCAGTGCCTCCGATGTCGGCGATTCCGGCGGAAGGCCCAGAGAACGGACCGCCGTCGACCGAGGCGCCGAGGGCGTCGCGATGGGTCCGGCTTCGTCAGGGACTCGACGACGAAGGTTGACATCGCGTCGGATTCGGCAGGTTCATACAGCAGGTCAGCAGGGCTCAGTTCAGCAGGGCTCAATTCAACAGGGCTCAGGTCGGCAACGTTTTGGCCAGCATGGCAACTTCTTCCTCGCCGTCGTAAGGCTGAACGCGAGCCAGCTCGACGAACCCGAAGACATCGTGAAAGCGCAGGCTGCGGGGGTTGGGCGGGACGGTGTTCACCTCAGCCAACATCACGCCAGACGCTCGTTCGATTGCCAGGGATTCGAACCACCCATACAGACTCGGTCCCCATCCTTGGCCCCGGGCCCCGACCGCGATCGCGATCCGATCGACGTACAGGAAGTCGTCGTAGCGCTCGGAGAACCAGGCGTAGTTGGGGCTGCCATACGCACCGCCCGGTCCGAGCAGAATCATGAACCCGACGACCGCGTGGTCGACCTCGACGACCAAGGTCGAGATCGACTCATCGAGGAGGATGTCGAGCTCTGTTTCATCCAATTCGCCCACTTCGGGAACGTTCAGGGCGTTCAGCTCCAAGACGGCCGCTCGGTCGCTCTCTTGGAAGGGCCGGATCACGAGCGACCCTCCGAGAGCCGATTCGCCTTCGTGACCAGGTCGGAACCATCAATACTCGCGGCGAACGCCGCCAGCTCGGGTGTTGGACCCGTCCACAACAACTCGTCCACATGGGAGATGGTCGGGGCAGAGGTGTCGAGGGTGGCCAGTCGCTTGAACAAGAGGGCATCACTCATGTTGTCGGCCAGGGTTTGAGCCAACTTGGCCCCGCTCCGTACGGTGATGTCCCACTGTCCGGCGGCCAGCGGGATGTCTTCGATGTGCCCATAGCGAGCGAGCACCACAGCGGCCGACTTGGCTCCCCAGCCTTGGATCCCGGGAAACCCGTCGGCCGAGTCGCCCACCAGTCCGAGCCAGTCGGCGATTGATTCGGGCGGAACGCCGTACTTCTCGATCACGTCGGCGACGTCGTAAACCATTTCCCGGCGGCGATCGAACTGAAGGACTCGACCCTCGCGCACGCATTGCGCCATGTCCTTGTCCGGAGTGCAGATCAACACCTTCTCGACATCAGGATCGGCATCGGCGACGGCGGCGGCCGAGGCCATGGCATCGTCGGCCTCGTGGTCGATCATTCCGAACGTGGCAACACCCAAGGCCCGCAAACCGTCGTCGAGCAGCGGGAACTGGGCAAGGATCAGCGGGTCCATTCCTGCGCTGGACTTGTATCCGGGGTACAGCGCATTGCGGAACGACTCCACCACCGAGTCAGTGGCAACACCGATGTGGGTGGCGCCGTCCTCGATCATGGCGAGTGTGTTGCGGAGCACGGCTCGAACCGCTCCGACCTCCCGTCCGTCGTCGGTGAGATGGCCAGGACGACCGAAGAACTGCCGGAACAGTTCGTAGGTCCCGTCTACGAGGTGCACGATCACCGAACCATCATGCCCGGCAGCCGGGCCGGAGGCGAGAGGGCGTGTTGCAGAGACCGAGAGTGGTTGGTAACAGAGGCAGCAACGCCACCTTCTATGCTGCTCCGAGCCCTGGCCTTGTCCACGGCCAATTCATCTCTTTCAACGAGAAAGAGCACAACGAGGAGTTCGCATGTCAGCTGGTGGTAGTACGAAGGCGGTTTTGGCGGCCTTGATCGGCAACTCCCTCATCGCCGTTGCGAAGTTCGTCGCCTTCATCTTCACTGGTTCTTCGTCGATGTTGGCCGAGTCGATCCACTCTGTGGCCGACTCCGGCAACCAGGGATTGCTGCTGTGGGGCGGCAAGTCGGCCAAGAAGAAGGCCGACGACGAGCATCAGTTCGGATACGGCCGAGAGCGCTACTTCTGGAGTTTCGTGGTCGCGCTCGTCCTCTTCAGTCTCGGCGGCGGTTTCGCCACCTACGAAGGCATCCTCAAGATCCGCGAACCCCACGCGATCGAGAATCTGCCGATCGCTCTGGGCGTGCTCCTCTTCGCAATCGTCGTCGAGGCGTTCACTTTTCGCACCGCCATCGTCGAGTCGAGACCGCTCAAGGGAGACCTCAGCTGGTGGCAGTTCATCCGACGGGCCAGGGTGCCTGAGCTGCCCGTCGTGTTGCTGGAGG
The DNA here is from genome assembly GCA_037969565.1 of Acidimicrobiales bacterium. Classification (GTDB taxonomy): domain Bacteria; phylum Actinomycetota; class Acidimicrobiia; order Acidimicrobiales; family SZUA-35; genus SZUA-35. The sequence continues at coordinate 26,432 of JBBKXQ010000045.1, forward strand.
ATTTCGGCGCCATGGTCGGACTGGTATTCGCCTTTACTGCCATCATCATCTCCGACGTGTTCGACGCCCCGATCTGGGATGGCATCGGCACGTTGGCGATCGGCATTCTTCTGCTGATCATCGCCGTGATCCTGATCATCGAGATGCGTAGTCTGCTGCTCGGCGAGGGAGCCCGGCCTCGTGACATGGCCAAGATCCGCGCTGCGATCGAAGGATCACCCGACGTCGAGCGGCTCATCCACCTCCGGACTCAGCACCTCGGACCGGAGGAGCTTCTCGTCGGAGCCAAAGTCGTCTTCAAGTCGAACCTCACGGTGACCGAGTTGGCCGATGCAGTCGATGCGCTCGAGGTCGCGATCAGGACGGAGGTAGCGTACGCCCGGCCGATGTACATCGAACCCGATCTGGCTCGAGACCCCGCCGAGCTAGTCGCGAGAGCAGCGCCCGTCGGCAACACCGACGACCACCGGGGCTGATTTCTCGATCGGTCGCCTCGACCCGATTCAATTCCTGGCGGCCACAGCCGACGGGGAATTGTGGAGAATGGGTCAGATCATCCGCTAGGTGAGACAGCGAAGGAACGGGCCGCACACGGATCTTCCTTTGGCGACGGCCTGCGCCTCGCGGTGTTCTTGTCAATCGGGCTGTGGCTGTTCGCTCTCGGCGGCAACGTCGGCGAAATCTACCCGTCGATGACGCTTCCCAGTTTTCGCTACATCCCTCAGATCGATCCGATTCCTTTAGACCTCGAACTGACGTTGAGCAGCCCATCCGACACCCGAACCCTGAGTCTCCCCGAAGCGTTCAGCGATGCACCGCCTTCGAACCACATCCGTTTGCTGTTCTCGGCGATCGAGCTGACGGGCACCCCCGAAGAGTGGGCTTGGATCGAGCGCCTGGCGACAACGTACGGAATCGACGAGTGCGTGTCCTCGATGTCGATCACTCGAACCAAGGGCACCGACGTTGACACCCGCGGACAGCTGAACAAGCAATGTTGACGTTCGCCAACTACAGACTTCCGACCAGCGCCCTTGCGCTCTTGAGAATCTGGTTCGCCATGGGTGCGCTACTCCTAGGAGTTGCGCCTGACCCTTCGTGGATGACCAACTACCCGGCGTCGTTCTGGCGCCCGGCACCCGGCATTGGCCAGCTCTGGGGAGGTGTGCCTCCGCTCAGCGTCATTGTCGGATTGCGAGTGGTGCTCCTCCTCGCGTTGGTCGCATTGCTCGTCGGTTGGCGAACCCGGTTCACCTCGATTCTGGTCGGCGTTGCTGGAATGACGTTGTCCTCCATCGCATACGGGTTCGGCAAGATCGACCATCTCACGCTGGTGCTCTGGGCCATGGCCATATTCATGAGCTGGTCTGGATGGGGCAACCGCTGGTCGCTGGATGAACGCGCCTCGCGCGAAGTACCTGTGGCCGCCTGGCCAATTGCATTGGCAGCAGCCTGGTATGCAACCGGACTCGCCACCGCTGGCATTGTCAAATACTGGGGTGGGTGGCTGGGATTCGACGATCAAGCAACGTACGCATACGTCGTCGAGTACACCTACCTGCACAAGAGCTACGGTCCCTTGGCTCCGATGTTGGTCGGGATAGAAGTGCCTTGGGCATGGGAGATTCTCGATTGGGCAACGGTGACGCTCGAGCTTTCGCCGATCTTCCTGTTGCTGCGGCCAACGCTGCTTGCCCGGGCCATTGCCCTCTTGATGTTGTTTCACATCTCCAACGCATTGGTGCTCGACATCAACTTTGCAATATTCACGTTGGCATATCTGCCGGTATTGCTCTTGCTGTTCGACGATGCGGTGCTCGACCGGGCCTGTACCTACGGGGAGAATCTGGTGAAGAAGGTGGTGCACCTGCGACGCGTTGCCCTATCGGCGGGGCTGATCCTTGCGTTCGTTTCCTGGCGTGGCGGGTTGCACCTGGGCATTGGTGACTTCCTGATCCCGATCTCGCTTCCCGTGTTCGTCTGGTTGGTCAAACGCGATCGTCTACGAGTCGACGGTGTTCCGGTCGGCTCGGTCCGGGCGGCCGACGGAAGCGGTACCGGCGTGGTCGAGGAGGCTCGACAACTCCCTGAAGGTGTACCGCTCCCGGCCGCACAGCTGCAGATGAGGCTCGCCACCCATTCGTTTTGGCTGCGATTGCGGTAGAACAGGAGCCATGCTCTGTGTGCTGTCGCCGGCCAAAACGCTCGACTTCGAATCGAAGTTGGCGACCAAGAAGTTTTCGCAACCCGAACTGCTCGACGAAGCAGCCGAGTTGATCGACGTCATGGCCACGAAAACACCCGATGACCTTCGATCCCTCATGGACATCAGCCACGACCTCGCAGAGTTGAACGTCGAACGATTCCATGACTGGCAGCGTCCGTTCACGAGGAAGAATTCGCGACCGGCGATCTTGGCGTTCAAGGGCGACGTCTACCTCGGCATCGACGCCGCGAATCGTTTCAGCGAGCGGGATTACACCCACGCTCAGAAAACCGTTCGAATCCTTTCCGGGCTCTATGGCGTGCTCCGACCGCTCGATCTCATGCAGGCCTACCGCCTCGAGATGGGCAGCCAGGTGGAGAATCCCAGGGGCAAGAACCTCTATGAATTCTGGGGTTCGACGATCACGAGAAAGCTGAACGCCGATCTTGCGATGTCGCCTGGCCCCGAGGTGTTGATCAACCTGGCATCCAACGAGTACTTCAGCGCCGTGCAGCCGACTGAAATCGAGGCTCGCATCATCAGCCCGAAGTTCCTCGACGAGAAGAACGGCGAGTACAAGATGATCAGCTTCTTCGCCAAGCGCGCTCGGGGCGAGATGGCGGCCTGGCTCGTGTTGAACCGCATCAAGAGTGTCAGAGCGATCCGTGATTTCGACGGCGACGGATACCGGTTCGACCCGGAGCGGTCAACGGTTGATCAACCCGTGTTCATCCGCTGACGCATCAGTCCCGACTTCGCAACTCTCGCGCTCATCGCTTCACGTACGCTCTTGGGATGGCCCCAAAGGTTGCAACCGAAGACCGCGTCTCGCTTCCCGACCTGGTCGACTTCATTCGGCCTCGCCATCAGTGGGTTCTCTCCACCGCTCGGCTCGATGGTCGACCCCAGATGTCGCCCGTGACCGGGGGCGTCGACACGGGTGGCCGTTTGTTCATCGCCACCTACCCCGACCGGGACAAATGTTGGAACATCCGACGCAACGCCGACGTGACCGTTTGTGTTCAGAGCGACCAGTTCGGCGGGGCCTGGGTGCAAGTCGATGGTCAGGCAACGGTGACAGACATGCCCGACGCACTCGATGGCTTGGTCGAGTACTACCGAGCCGTGGCGGGTGAACACCCCGACTGGGATGAGTACCGAGCCGCCATGCAGCGGCAGGGGAAAAGCCTCATCACCATCGAGATCGAGCGCTGGGGACCGATCGCCACGGGCGGCTTTCCGGCGAGCGTGGCTTCCATTCTCGCGTTCGCCGAGAACCAAGCTGCGGCATCCGATGACCCCGAAGACTGAGGCCCAACGTCCAGCCATGGCTTCCTGGCGTTCGAACTGAACCCGCTGACCAGATGCCTGGCTCCTCGAGCGTTCACGGCAACGCCGGAGGGCGGCGCTGCCAGTGGCCGGTCAGGGTCTCGAGCGCTTTCGCGGCCGACAGCAATTGGAGATCCGACTGCGGTCCTCCGATCAACTGAGCGCCCACGGGCATGCCGGCTTCGGTGAACCCGGCAGGAAGCGACAAAGCGGGCAGACCCAGAACCGTGATTCGACAGACCGATCGCATCCAGTCCAAATACCGGGTGCAGGCCACTCCGTTGACCTCTGTCGGGTACTCCTGATCAGCCGGGAACGGTGACACCTGGGTGACGGGAGCGACGAGTAGATCGAAGTTCTCGAAGAAGGCAACGCCGCGCTGCCAGAGATCGTTCAGAACAACGTAGGCCTTGGCAACCTCGTCTGCGCCGAGCGCTCGACCTCGTTGGACTTCCTCCTGGATCGTTGGTTTCGTGCGAGCGAAGTCTTCGTCGGAGAAGTCGCCGACGGGGCCGTTGGCGTAGAGAAACGATCGAATGGTCTCGAAACATTCGTCGGCCCCTCGAAGATCTGGCTCGGCGACTTCGACCGACCAACGCAGAGACGGGATCTGGGACACGAACATGTCGAGTACTGCGGCCACGTCAGGCTCGACCGGCAGACCACCAACCGTCGGGCTGAACGCCACGCGAAGCGGTCGGTCGATCGAGGGAATGGCGGCAGGGATCTGCTGGCCGCGATTGAGGGGATCACGCTGGTCGGGGGCTCCGATCACGTTGAGTAGAAGCGCGAGGTCATCGACCGTACGCCCCATGGCCCCACTGATCGGGAACGACGAGCGGGCCACGCCCCGACCGATCATCGGCACGAGCCCGGGCGACGATCGGAACCCGACCACGTTGTTCCACGCCGCTGGGTTACGGAGGGAGCCTCCGAAGTCGCTGCCGTCGGCGATACTCACCATTCCAGCAGCCAGGGCAGCCGCAGCCCCGCCCGACGAACCACCGGCCGAGCGTGCTGTGTCCCAGGGATTGACGGTGGTGCCATAGATCGGATTGAACGTGTGCGATCCGGTGCCGAATTCAGGAACATTCGTTTTTCCGACGGCGACGGCGCCGGCCGCTTTCATCCTGCTGACCAACAAGCTGTCGGCCACCGGCACATGGTCCGCGAAGACCGGGCAGCCGTAGGTTGTCGGGAAGTCGACCGTGTCGGTCAGATCCTTGTGGGCGGTGACGAGTCCGGCGAGCGGCCCGACCGGTTCCCCGGCGGCTCGTGCATCATCAATCCGATCCGCTGAACGGCGTGCCACATCGCGATCGAGCGCGACCACGGCATTGATCACCGGATTGGCGGCGTCGATGCGTTCGAGGTGAGCGTCCAACAACTCGACGGCCGAGACATCGCGCCGATCCAGAAGCCGCTTCTGCTCCGTTGCAGTTTGGTCGCACAGTCCACCCATCAGCGGGAACTTAGCAAGGGCCTGATGACCGAGGTGGCGGACCCGAGTGGGGCCTTGTTGGATCCGAGTTCAGTCGGCGACCAGGTCGTCTCGTACGAGCAGGCGATAGAGCTCGGCGTAGAGCTCGCCGGCCTCGATCAGCTCGGCATGGGTGCCCTGCTCGACGAGACGACCTTCGTCGAGCACCAGGATCTTGTCGGCCTCGACGATGGTGGACAGTCGATGGGCGATGACGATTGCGGTGCGACCGGCGAGGGCCTGGGCCAGGGCGATCTGCACGAGTGACTCGTTCTCCGAATCGAGGTGGCTGGTTGCCTCATCGAGGATCACGACGGCGGGATCCTTCAGGAGCATCCGGGCGATCGAGAGGCGCTGCTTCTCGCCACCGGAGAATCGATATCCCCGCTCCCCCACCACGGTGTCGTATCCGCCGGGAAGACGGGCAATGGTTTCGTGGATCTGCGCCGCCTGACAGGCCGCAATCATTTCCTCGTCGGTGGCGCTGGGCCTTGCGTAACGAAGGTTGGCGGCTATGGATTCGTGAAACAGATGAGGATCCTGCACGACGACGCCGATCGCGTGCCGCAGACTCTCCTGTTTCAACGAACGCACATCGTGACCGTCGACGAGCACCCGCCCCGACATCACGTCGTAGAGACGGGGAATCAGGTTGGTGATCGTGGTCTTGCCTGCTCCTGATGGCCCGACCAAGGCCACCAATTCGCCGGGCTCGATCTTGATCGAGAAGTTCCTGATGATCGGCGCTTCGTCAGCATCGGAGATGGTGGACGACGGTGTTTCGAGCGACGGGATGATCGTCTCGGTGGACAGCGGGTATCGGAAGGTGACGTCGTCGAATTCGACGGCCCCTTTCGGATTGATGAGTTCGACGGCATCAGGGGCATCGACGATGGGGGACGGACTGTCGAGCACCTCGAAGACGCGGTCAAAGCTGACCAAGGCGGTGAGCACATCGATTCGGGCGTTCGTGAGTCCCGTGAGCGGCTGATAGATCCGGCCCACGAGAAGCCCCATCGCCGCAAGCTCACCGGGCTTGATCGAACCTTGGATGGCGAAGAGACCACCCAAGCCATAGACGAGCGCCGTGCCGATGGCTCCGAGCAAGCCGAGCATGATCATGAAGCCACGGGTGAACATTGCCGACCGAATACCGATGTCTCGGACCTTCGCTGCGGTTTGGCTGAACTGCTCGGCTTCATCGTTCTGACGGCCGAACAGCTTGACGAGCATCGCCCCCGAGACGTTGAAACGTTCGGTCATCGTGGCGTTCATGGCGGCGTTGTGGTCCATTCCCTCACGAGTGATCGCCTGCTGAATGGCACCGATCTTGCGGTAGGGCAGCACGAAGACGGGCGTGAGAATGAGCGCCAGAACGGTGAGCCGCCATTCGAGAACGAACATCGCGATGAGCGTGGTGACGAGCGTGATCACGTTCGACACCACCGTGCCGAGGGTGGCGGTCAGGGCCCGCTGGGCACCGATGACGTCGTTGTTGAGTCGATTCGTGAGGGTGCCGGTTTGGGTGCGGGTGAAGAAGGCAATCGGGAGACGCTGAACGTGATCGAAGAGAGCCGAGCGAAGGTCGTAGATGACGCCTTCACCGATGATGGATGACCAATAACGTTCGCCCAACGACATCACAGATGACAGAACGGCGGCGCCAACGATGAGGAAGGCATACAGGGTGAGGAGACCCCGGTCCTTGCCGGGGATGACCACATCGATGATCCGGCCGAACAGCACCGGCGGTACCAATCCGAGAACCGCCTGCCCGATCACGGCGAGCAGGAAGCCGACGACCATGCTGCGGTAGGGCGCGGCGAATCGCCACACTCGAGCGGCAGCGGCCCGCTCGATCTTCACTCCCTTCACTGAGTCCGTGTCGCGCGGCCAGATAGCGTGCATTCCCATCATCAACAGCAAGGGTATGGCGACCAGCGATGCGTGAAACCAATCCGATTCTCCTGCGCCTGTGGAGGAACGACAGCCTCGAGTCGCTCCACAGAGGGGCGTGGGTGATGGTGGACACTTCAGGCTCGGTGATCGATGGAGCCGGCGAGTCCGACCAGCTGATCTTTCCTCGCAGCGCCACCAAGAGTCTGCAGGCGCTTCCTCTCGTCGAATCCGGCGCATTCGACCACTACGGCATGGATTCGAAGAACCTGGCTCTGGCGCTGTCATCACACAGCGGTGAGTCCATCCATATCGAGGTGGCGACGAATGGCCTGCACCGGATCGGGCTGGACGAGTCGGCTCTTCGCTGCGGTCCACAGCGTCGGTTCGGTTCCGCCAGCGATGCTCCTGCCACCCGCATCACCAACACCTGCTCGGGTAAACACGTCGGCTTCTTGGCCGTCTCTCAGTCGCTCGGCGCCGACCCGGCGGACTACCTCGATCCGGCCGGCGAAGTGCAACAACTCGTGGCTGCGGCTGTTGCCGAAACCACCGGCGTTGACCCCTCCCAACTCGGCGTGGCCACTGATGGCTGTAGCGCCCCGACCTTTCTGATGCCACTCACCGGCCTCGCGACCGCTCTGGCCCGCATCACCAATCCAGCCGAATTCGAGACGGCACGGGCCAACGCATGCCGCCGGATGACCGACGCCGCGGCGGCCCACCCCGAGTTGGTGGCCGGCTCGCACGAGCGATTCTGCACCGATCTGATCCGGGTCACCGAAGGGCGTGTGTTCGGCAAGTTCGGGGCCGAAGGCATTTTTTCCCTCGGTGTGGTCGGAAGCGACGTGGGCTTCGCCTGCAAGATCGACGACGGTGCTGAACGGGGCTTCCATGCCATCGTCCTGCACGTTCTTCGTCGGCATGATCTGATCAGCGACGCAGAGGTTGCGGCTCTCGACTGCTGGGGTTCACCCGTTCTACGAAATTGGGATGGCCTCGAGGTCGGACGAACCGAAGTCGTCGACACCTCGTCGTCATCAGCCCTCTAGATGGTCAGCCGGCCAGATCGTCAGCTCTAGAGCCAGCCCGCGATCATGGCCACGCCGAACACGGCGAAGACGACGGCCGACGCCCACCGAAAGGCCGTTTCCGGCAAGCGATCACCGAGAGACCGGCCGGCAAATGCTCCCACCATCGAGCTGGCGACCGCGCCGGCGGTTGCACCGACCCACGTGGCGACCGGGCTGGCATTTGCGGCCAGCGTTGCGGTGGCGACCTGGGTCTTGTCTCCCATCTCGGCGATGGCAATCGTGAGGGCGATCGAGGCCACGACCGACGTGGAGCGAGAATGAATACGACCTTCTTCATCGGACCCACGCCGCAGCGCCAGTGCGGCGAACGCGAGGAAGATGATGCCGCCCACGAGCTCGATGGGGCGCGCCGGCAACGCCGATCCGAGCAGACCACCGACTGCGGCGGCCGCGATTCCAGCCGCCCCAAAACCGAGGGTCAAGCCGAGCGCGACGACTCGAAGCGGGTAGCGCGACCCGAAGTTGAGCGATACCAACTGTGACTTGTCCCCCAATTCGGCCACGAATATGACGCCGAACGCCACGAACATCGCGGTGAGGAAGTCGCTCATCTCGGGGATCACACAGAACTCAGCGACGGCCGAGGGCGCGGCCCAACTGCAGCGGGCGTCGAGGCACGGGAGATGAGGTGACAATGTTCGTGACCGAATCTGCGGCGTGCCACATCACCCGAAAGATGTCTTCGAGATGGGCGGTGCTCTTCACATGTGCACGCACCACATGCGATTCCGACCCTGTTACCCGGTTGGCTTCGACGATCTCCGGCATGTCGCGCAGGAGGTCATCCATTGCAGCGTCGTTGTGTCCAGCCGTGCTGAGGCGGATGATGCACTGGATCGGAAATCCGACGGCCTCGTAGTCGATCACCGCTCGATAGCCGGTGATCACACCCCGCTGCTCGAGACGGCGAACACGATCCCGCACGGCGGGAGCGCTCAGTCCGACTTGCTCTCCGAGTTCTCGGTACGAACGCCGACCGTCACCCTGAAGAGCCTCGCAGAGGTCGAGATCAATGTCATCGAGGGTCATTCGGACTATCTGCCTTTGTTTCGAAAGTAGTGAGTTCATATTACCTTCGTTTGATCAGAAGAACGTGGTGATTTGCGTCAACAACCACGGAAACGAGTTCGAGGAAGTCGCTAGCTTGGTCTTCATGACCAGCCAGCTTTCCACCAACGAAACGCAGGCGTTCGAGCAGCTGCTCGTCGCCTGGAACGCCCACCAAGAACTACGTGCTGCTGCCGCCCCGTTCGACTCGCGTGTAACGGCTCGCGAACAAGTCATTGCGGCCCGCACCAACCTGCGAACGCTTCGGTCAGCCGCCTAGCTCCGTTGCCCGAGCAGAAAATCGATGGCGAGTCCGGACCGTTTGGCCCGGACTCGTTCGCGTCTGGATCGGCCTGGATCGACGGTCGAGTCTCACCTAACTTCAGGCCATGCAGATCGGCGTTTGTGTTGCCTCGAAGATCGACGACATCGACTATGTCGTACGGGCCGAGGAACTCGGCTACAGCCACGCCTGGATGGCCGACAGCCAGATGATCTGGAGCGACGTCTATGCGTCGCTTGCGCTGGCAGCCCATCGGACGTCGACGATTCAGGTGGGCACCGGCGTGGCGGTTGCCGCCACTCGTCCGGCTCCGGTCACTGCGGCGGCCATCGCCTCGATCAACCAGATTGCACCGGGGCGTACGTTTCTCGGGATCGGCACCGGCAACACGGCGATGCGGATCATGGGCCACAAGCCGATGGGCATCACCGAGTTCGACGATTACCTGAGCACCGTGCGGTCATTGCTGCGCGGTGAAGAGGCTGAGCACACCTGGAGGGGCGAGACATCGCCGATCCGACACATCATGGCAGACGATGGTTTCGTCAATTTCTCCGACCCCATTCCCGTGTACGTGTCTGGCTTCGGACCACGTTCTCTCGCCCTGGCCGGGAAACACGGAGACGGTGCCGTGTTGTCGATTCCGCCTGATCCGGCCTTCATGGAACGGGTGTGGCAGGGGCTGGACAAGGGAGCGTCGGCGCCGCTCGACCGCCGCACGTTCTTCACTTGCTCGCTCTCCACCATCGTGGTGCTCGAGAACCAAGAGGCCACCGACTCGGACCGGGTGAAGCATCAGTGCGGCGCCTTTGCCATGGCTTCGTTGCATTACGCCTACGACCAGTTCCGCAACTTCGGTCGGAGCCCCACGGCGCCGGCCGTCGCTGCCGTGTGGGATGAATACCGGGCCGAAGTCGAGAAGACGCCGGAAGATCGGCGTCACCAACGCGTGCACGCCGGCCACAACTGCTGGGTTTTGCCCGAGGAGGAACGATTCCTGACCAAGGACCTGATCGAGGCCACGTGTTTGGTCGGCACCGCCGAACAACTGGTCGAGCGGTTACGGGCACTGGCCGATTCCGGCCTTGATCAACTGATGATCCTCCCCCCGTTCGATCCCCGCTACCAAGTGCTCGAAACGGTTGGCGCCGAGATCTTGCCCTACGTGTGAACCGGCCGACGGGCCGCTCAGTCGACGGGCTGCTTCCAGCGGTTGCGGAAGGTGATGTCGCGCGCTGGTCGCCGCGGCGCAGGAGAGAATGAATCGCCCTTGTAGTAGGCGACCGGAAGCAGGGCGACCTGCGTGACGGTTGGGGGAATACCCAGCAATTCGGCGGCCGCTTCTTCTTCTGCCAGGTGAAAGGTGGTCCAGGTCGATCCAAGGCCCCGCGAGCGGGCTGCGAGCTGGAAGCTCCAGACGCCCGGGGCGACCGATCCGTAGAACCCGGCTGCAGCCGCAGTTCCACCATCGACCGGAACCCGATCGAGCCGCATGGCAAGCAGCAGGATCGGGACCTCGGCGAGATGATCCACGAGAAACTCACTGGACTCGATCACCTTTTCTTGCCGGGTACCCGCCTCGACCGATTCGGCGTTCGACCGGAGATACGGGCCACCGACCCTGGCATACATCTCGCCGAGCGCCACTTTCGTGGCCGGGTCGTCGATGATCAACCAACGGTTGCGTTCGAGGTTGCCGCCCATCGGTGCTGCCGATGCGATGTCGATGCACTCGAGAACGAGGTCGATCGGCACGGGCCGTTCGAGGTCGAGGCGCTTTCGGACCTGCTTCGTCGTCGTGAGTAGTCGGTCGGTTTGGGAGAGGTCGAACTCGGTCATTGCCCCATCGTGGGCCGCACCTCCGTTCCGTGTCCACCCAACTCGGTGCGGGGCTTTCTGATACCTTGCCTCCGCCCAGCTGGAGCGAGCCGGCAGGCAGAGGGGATTCTCATGGAACCAGAAAACTTCGAAAATGTGCCGCTCTTCGATGGATTCTCACCCGAAGATCTCCGCCGATGCGCCGAGCGCTTCCACGAGATCAAGATGTTGTCCGATCACAACATCGCTCGAGAGGGTGACGACTCATACTCGTTCTTCATCGTGCTCGAGGGTGAACTCCAAGTGCACCACAAGTTCGAACACATTGCGACGCTCGGTCCCGGTGATTTCTTCGGCGAGATGGGGGTGCAGACCGGCCACAAACGCAACGCACACGTGGCGACGCGGAGCCGAGCCAGGCTGGCCAAGTTGATGACGTGGGACTACAGCGCGCTCATCGAGGAGTACCCGATCATCGGGGAGCGAGTGGCAGCCGTGATCGCCTCGAGAACGCCGCCCGCCGACCCCAGCTGAACGAACGCTCTCTCAAACAGCTGGCGCTGCTCGACGCAGGTGGAGTTCGGCTTCCTCGGCACCACCGGCGAGGAAGGTCCGGGTGATGTTCGCCATTTCCTCGGCCCGGGTGAAGAGATGGAGGTGGCCGCCTCCCTCGACGATGTGGAGCCGTCCGTCAGGGATGCGGTTGGCGATGATCCGGCTGTTGGTCATCGGAATGATCGGATCGTCGTCGCCGGCCAGCACCAGCACTCGGTGCGGTAGCTGATGCAACCAGGGCAGGCTGGTCCAGCGGCGCAAGGCAGCGATTTGGTAGAAGTAGCCAACGGTGGTCGGCGGGAGCGCTTCTCGGAGCTGGGCGTGTTCGGCCCGGAGCTCCGGATGCTTGGCGATCGCACCGCCGTAGAGCGTCGGGGCCACTCTCCGCAAGTAGTCAGGCGAGAAGTAGCGAGCCGGTGACATCAGAATGGACACTGCCGCAGGGCGACCCGGCAGGGAGGTCCAACCCGGCATCGTGGCGCTGAGCACAAGACGCCGAACCCGGGCCGGATGTCGACGGGCGAGTTCTTGGGCGAGGGCTCCGCCCCAGGAGATTCCAACAACGTCGACTTGATCGTGACCGAGTTCGTGGATGAGGCCCGCCACCATTCGAGCGAGGGCCCGCAACGTGAGGGGATAGAGCGGTGCCGGACTTCCGCCGACTCCCGGTGCGTCGAAGGCGATGGTTTCGCGGTCGCCGAAGTGGGCCCGGAATGGTTGGAACAGGTCGCCCGTTGCTCCGATGCCGTTGATGAGCAGCAGCGGCTGCCCGGCTCCTCGGTTCTCGACCGTGACCCGCAGCTGTTGCCTGCCGACCGATACCCGAGTCGTACGTAGCCTCACCGGTTCGTCTGACACATCAACCTTCACTCGGCGTGGGTGGTCGGAGCGGAAGTGCCCCGACGTACCCGGTAGCCACGATTCGAGCCGTTACTCGAGCACATAAACGCCCGGAGCGGCAACGCCCGCAGGGTACTTATCGGATCCGGCCGTCTTACGGGCTGTCTTCTTCTTGCCGGACCGAGGGGCCAACCAGGTGGTCCAGTGATCCCACCAGCTGCCGGTGTGTTCGACCGCATCGGCTTCCCACTCGTCGGCGTCGTTGGGCGTGGCGGGGTTGGTGTAGAACTTGCCCTTGGGGTTCCCCGACGGGTTCACCAGGGCCTGGATGTGACCCTGTGAACTCAGCACGAACTCCGATGGTCCGCCGAGCAGATTGACCGTTGGGTAACAGGCCTTCCATGGCGTGATGTGGTCGGTGACGGCACCCACGACGAAGCTCTCGCAGGTGACCTTCGACAAGTCGATAGGTGTGTCGAGACCGATGACCTTGCCCGGCTCGAGCAGGCCGTTCTCGAGCGCCATGTCGAGAAAGTCGGCATGGAGACCGGCGGGCAGGTTCGTGGCATCGACATTCCAGGCCAGCACGTCGAAGGCCGGTGGGTTCTTACCGAGGAGGTAGTTGTTGACCCAGTAGTTCCAAACAAGATCGTTGGGACGAAGCCAAGCAAACAGCTTCCCCAGGTCGTCTCCGGAGAGAATCCCCTTCGACTGGCTCTGACGTCGACCGGCGGCGAGTATCGGTCGAGAGATGAAGGTGCTGCCGAGCGTGGATGGCACATCCCAGTCGAGAATCGTGACGAGGAAGCTGGCGGCGTGAATTCGCTCGTCGCCAATAGCTGCGAGATGGCCGAGTAGCACGGCGGCCGTGATTCCGCCGGCGCAGACGCCGAGCAGATTGAGGTCGGGTGAACCCGAGATCTCCATTGCGGCATCCATCGCTTCGAGGATCGCCGCGAGATAGGTGTCGAGGCTCCAGTCCCGCTGTTCGGGCCCGGGGTTGCGGAAGCTGATGCCGTAGACCTGCTGCCCTTGGTCGACGAGATGCTCGATCATGCTGCGGCCCGGGGCCAGGTCGAGGATGTAGTAACGGTTGATCTGCGGCGGAATGATGAAGATCGGCCGTTCATAGACCTTGGCGGTGGAAGGTGCGTATTGGATCAACTCCAAGACGGCGTTCTGGAAGACAACCGTGCCCGGCGTGACAGCCACCGTTTCGCCAGGAACGAACGGTCGGGTATCGACCATCGATGGCATACCGCCGTTGTGGCGTGCGTCGTGGAGGGCGTGGCGGGCACCGTCGCGGAGGCTCGCACCCTTGGTTTCGCGGGCCCGGCGAAGGGCCGCTGGATTCCCCAAGAGTTGATTGGTGGGTGCGGTGGTGCTGGTGATCAAGGTCGAAACGAAGTCGGCGCGGAGGCGGCTCTTCTCATCGAGGTCGAGATCGTCGAGCAAGTCACTCACGGCGTTCTCGCCCGCTACGTGAATTTGCGCCAAACGCTTGTAGAGCGGGTTGTTGCTGAACGCCTCATCGGTGAAGCGGCGATCTCGTGGGCCGGCTTCGACAGCGCTTCGGCCGGCGGCGATCTTCACATATTCGGCGCCCAAGCCGGCGGTGTGGCGAACCGTGGTTGCGGGTTGGGTGGCCATCGCCTTGACCAACCTTCCAGCTGCGCCGAGGAACATGCCGGGCGTGAGCCCTCCTGGCATCGACGACGTGACGGCATCGATCGTTGCGTCGATGATCTCGACATCATCTTGGATTGTGTGGCTCGAGCGGCGGGGTTTGGAGGCCATGTCGGGTCCCTTTCACATGGATGGTTCATTCCATGGTTGGCAACGGATCGCAGCAACGCTGGAATCGACCGATTTCGATCGACCGTTTCCATCGATCAGCAGTGTCTCGATCGATCAGCAGGGTGCGTGTCTCCAATATTGACACATCCAACCAATTTTGTACACTAGCGTCAAGAATGATTCTGAATATGGCTACCATCTTGTTTCACGATCAGGATGCATTTCGCGATCAGATGCATTTCGTGATCGCGGGTACCGGTCGCTGCGAGACAAGCCAGATGGGAAAGCACCAGATGGGACAGAACCAATGAACCAGATCGGGACGGGCGATGACTGAGCGGATCTCCGACGGGTACCCACGGAAGCGGGCGCAGACCCGACGTCGGCTGATCAATGCCGGTATGGCGGTGTTGTCGCGACGTGGACCCGATGGCGCAACGGTCGGTGAGATCTCCGGCGAGGCGGGGATGGCGTCGGCCACGTTCTACAACCACTTCCCCTCATTGATGGACTTGGTGGAGGCAGTGACCGATGAACTCGTCTCCGGTGTGGAAATCGGCGGGGCCACGCTCGTATCAATCGATCACGACCCAGCAATTCGGGTGCTGATCGGCACCCATCAGCTCCTGGATCTGGCCAAGGACGATCCACGCTCGGCATCCGCGTTCGTCACTCTGTTGGCCGACATTCCCAAGTTCCGAGACCGAGTGCGGTCGATTGTCAGCAGAGCCCTGGCCGACGGGGTCGACCAGGGCCGGTTCAGAACGGTTGATCTGACGGTGCTCACCGATGCGGTACTTGGCGCCGTCGTTCAGTGGATGCGGACGATACTTGCCGGACTCGCCGGCGGGACCTCGACCGATCGGCGCTACCTCGAGTCCACCCACGAGCAGCTTCGGATCATGCTTTCCATCGTCGGCATCGACTCCACGGAAGCCGAGGAGCTGATCGATCGGTCGATCCAGGCCGCCCAGTGAAGTCGGCCCTGCCATTCACTCCATCGAGCTGAATCGGCCGGATCACTGCGCCGGGGTTCGGCCTCAGAGGTCGGTGGCACCGATCTGCTGGAGAATTCCGAGCACGTCCGACGAGCCCCAGCGTTCGACGATCTTGCCGTCTTCGCGGTGACGTGACATCTGCAATCCGCGGATTTCCATTTTGGATCCGGTCGGAGCGGCGCCCATGAACTCGCCCTGGTGAGTTCCGTTCACCCGATAGGCGATCGTCACCCGATCATCGTCGGCCATCAGCTCATCGACCTCGATCTGAAGATCGGGAAAAGCCTCGAGGAAGTCTGACCAGAAGCCCTTCAGACCGGCCCCACCCGGGCCCTGACCAGGGGCTGGATCGTGATCGACGACCTCGTCGGCCCAGATGTCGCCGAACACCGACAGGTCGTTTTCCCCGATGCACTCCGCTCCCATCCGCTGGAGGGCGTGAACATTCTTCTCGTTGGTCATAAGACACCCTGCTCGTGGAGACAACTCTGGACAGGCGGCAATACCCATATCCAGGTCGAACGAAACTCCCGGGCGCCCTCCGCTCAGCGGCCGTGACAGTGTTTGAACTTGCGCCCCGAATCGCAGGGACAGGGATCGTTTCGGCCCACCGGTGGGCTTGCTCCCACTTTTTCGCTGATTGCGGTGCGGACGCTGGCGGCCACGATGGCATTGCGGGCCGCCGCCTCGCTGACGGACGCCTCCGACAAGTCGCCCGGGGCCTCGGACTCGAGCAGCAGGTACACCGCAGCGCTGGAACTCGACCGCACGTTCGCTACCCAGGCCTGATCGAGAGCCGGTAGGGCCGCCTTCAGCGTTCCTTCACCGAGCGGGTTGAGCAAGACGACGTCAGCGGCACGGATCTCGCAGGTCCAACCCAGCGCGTGCCCGAGGTTTGCGTCGGTCGCATCAACGCCCGAAACCGTCGGCCAGTCCGATGGTGCGGCCTCTGAGGAGCGGATGACCAGAGCCGCCCGCGGGGTGGCCGTTGCCCGCAGAAAGGGCGCAGCTTCCGCCGGACGTCCGCTACCGGCCGGTCGCAAAGTACTCATGACTGATCTCGTTTCGATGCTGCGCTGGTGGAGGGGAACCACGCGATTGAGGGGAACCATGCGATTGAGGAACCACGCGATTGAGAGGAACCATCACCGTAACGGAGGGCTCACCCCGGCAACCCCACCCGATTTGGCACCGAGATCCGGGCGCGAATCGGGGCAATTTCGGTGCCAAATCGGAAGGCTTTACATAGTTTCTTTGCAAAACTATTGTGGGGTCTGTGAAACAGCGTCCAGTTTTCGTCGATCTCAACCGAACGCAGCTCAAGGCACTGGCCCATCCCCTGCGGCTGCGCCTTCTGGCGTCACTGCGGGTTGACGGGCCATCGACGGCAACCCGACTGGCCGAGCGCTTGGGAACCAACACGGGAAAGACGAGCTACCACCTTCGGTCCCTGGCCGAGGTGCGTCTGATCGCCGAACAGACAGGACAGGGCAATGGCCGCGATCGTTGGTGGGAGGCGAGCCACGACGTGAGTTCTTGGACGCCCGGCACGTTCGCCGACGATCCCGACGCTGAAGCGGCCGGTGACTGGCTGATCGGGCAGGCCGCTCGGATGTACGCCATGCGGCTAGAGCAATGGATCGCCGACCGGGCCAGTTGGTCGCCAGAATGGTTGGGCGCAGCCGAGATGTCCGACCTTCGCCT
>JBBKXQ010000046.1:0-60093 GCA_037969565.1 Acidimicrobiales bacterium
TACAGGTTCTTGTACTCGGGCACGCCGGTGAAGAATTCGGCGATCTGCTCCAACGTGAAGCCAGCCCGAGCCTTGCCAATCCAGTAAACGGCCCCGGCCACATCGGGTTCCCGATCGAAATGGTCACTCAGAGCAATGGTCACCCGGAGTCATGGTCAACCAAGATCACGAGTACTGCATAATGACGCTTATGTCTGACTCAGGATCAAAATCTGGGGGTCGGTTTCGGTTCTGCGTGTGATCAGGACCGGAAATAGGCCCTGATCTCTTGCAGAACCAATTGCAGAACGAATAACGGAGCGCCGTGAGCCGATGCTTGCTCTGCCTCGGTGCTTGTTTGCCTGGCGTTCAAGGAATCGCATCCGTCGAACCGATAGTCGAAAGAGCCATGTTCCCGTCCCGTGCCGTTTTCTCTCGTGCTGTTTTCCCTCGTGCCGTTGTCTCTCGTGCCGTTGTCTGCCTGCTCGCTGCTGCGCTCACGCTGGCTGCTTGCACCGTTGATTCGGAGTCGCCATCGGATCCGTTGGCGTTCGAGCCTTCGGTGAGCGCAACGTCCGAGCCTGTGGTGACGAGTCCGAGCTCGACGATCCCACCCGTGCTGCTGTCGCCGGAATGTGACCTTCCGGGCCTGACGGTTCCGGAAGTCCACACCGGAAGCTGGGCGCCGGCCCCAAATCAGGTCGGCGGGCTGAATCGACTGGCCTACACCGAGGGCACGGACCTCGTTCTCAACACTGTCGGCGGCCCCGCACCGTTTGTCGCCGGGGTCAACATCGGTCCGACCATTCCGGGATTTCAACCCGGTGAAGTGGCCATCCGGCGCGAAGACTTCAAACGTTGGTTCCCGCTCATGGCGCAGTCGGGTTTCCGGGCCATCCGGGTCTACTCGATCCAGCCGCCGTCGTTCTACGAGGAACTGCTCGCTTACAACCAGGCCAATCCCGACAGCCCGCTCTACGTGATCCACGGCGTCTGGATCCCCGAGGAACGGTTCATCACCGAGCGTGACCTCTTCGCCCCCGGCCTCCAGCAGGAATTCTTCGACGAGATCACGCGAACCATGGACGTCGTTTTCGGCGAGGCCGATCTTCCCGAGCGGCTTGGTCATGCTTCCGGGGTGTTCACCGCCGACATTTCGCCGTGGACCTACGCCTGGGTGCTCGGCATCGAGTGGGACCCGGTGGCGACCCGGGACAACGACGCGTTCAACGAGGGTCGTGAGCCGTTCGTCGGTGACTATTTCCGATCAACCGACGATGCGACGCCGACCGAGGTGTGGATCGCCGGTTCGGTCGATCATGCAGCCCGGCAACTGGCCGACCGTGGCGTGGCAGTACCACTGGCCTTCGCCAATTGGCCGACCACTGATCCCCTCGTCCACGCCGACGAACCGCTCTACAGTGAGGATTTGGTCGGGGTCGACGCCAACCACGTGGTGCCAACCAGCTGGTCGGCCGGGACGTTCGCCTCCTACCACGCCTATCCCTACTATCCCGATTTTCAGCGCTACGAACCAGGCATCGCCGATTGCGAGCTTCGAGGCCAACCGGACAACTACGCCGGCTACCTCGTCAAGCTTCGACAGCATCACCCGGACATGCCCGTGATGATCACCGAGTTCGGCGTTCCCTCCTCCTGGGCCCAGGCCCATTCCGGACCACAGGGCCGCGACCAGGGCGACCATTCAGAGCAGCAAGCGATGCAGATCAATGCCGACATGATGGACATGATCCATGACCTCGGTTTCGCCGGTGGTTACGTGTTCGAGTGGGCCGATGAGTGGTTCAAGTTCACCTGGAACACCATCGATTACGAGCTCCCCCGGGGTCGGCGTCAACTGTGGATGAATCCCTGGACCAACGAGGCCCATTTCGGGGTGCTGGCAGTGGATCCGGGCTTGGAACGGACGACGGTGATCGACGGCTCGAAGAGCGAATGGGAGCTCAACGGATCTCAAGTGGTCGGGGAATACGACGGCGCGGTACGAGAGGTTCGGGCGTTTGTCGACGAGGGCTACCTCTATCTGGGCATCACCTTGGACCAGACGGATTCGCTCGAGTCCGGACCGCTCACCATCGGATTCGATGTCTTGCCCGAAGGTGGCGGTGGACTCCCGGGCACGGACGGTCAATTTCCGGAGGCCGATTATGCCGTGGTCATCGACCCCAACGCCGAGAGTCAGGTGTTGGTCGCGGGCCATGCCGATGCCTTCACCCGGACCTACGGACTTCTGCGCGACTACTTCGAGGTCGACCCAGCGAGCGTTGAACCCGGCGCTGGCTCCTGGCGGCCGCATCAGTTGATCACCAATCGTCCCCAAGTGATTCCAACCACGAACGAGGAATTCGGTTTCGAGGTGTTCAACGCCGGCCTGCTCCGCCGAGGATCGAGCCAGCCTGACTCGGTGGTTTTCGACAGTCGATCGGCCTGGGAGCTGACGGATGGCTTTCTCGAGATGAGGATCCCGTTCATGGCCATCGGCATCTCCGACCCCTCGCAGCGGCAGGCCTTCATCGTGAACGACATCGGCGAGGTTCGTACCGAGCCGTTCGATCGGGTCGAGTTCGAGCTCAGCCTCGGTGGCAACGTGTTCACGACGGCGGGGTATTCGTGGGAGCCATGGCAACTGCCGACGTGGCACGAACGGTTGAAGGCCGGAATCGATGTGCTGGCGGCAACCAACCGGAACGTGATGGGTGATTGAGCGGTCTGGCCCGCGGCTTGACGAAGGTGAGATGATCCGGGTGATGGGTTCGATTGCGCGGCGAGCGAGAAGGTCCGACATCGATCGGATCCTCGCGCTCGTCAACTCCCGCCGGTACCACGAGGAGATCCCCGAATCTCGCAGTGGCCAATCTCGCACGGGAGGACTGATCGAGGGCCCGTCTCGGGAGCGACTCGAACAGGCCGTCGATCACGACATCGTCGTGGTGGCGGTTCGAGGGCTCGAGATCGTGGCGGTGGCGATCGTCATGCGGGAGGAGACCTTCAAGCGCACACCGTGGTGGGAACTTCGAGCCGGTCTGACTCACCCCGATCTGGACGACGTCGCGTTGGAGGATCGTTCGACTGCCTACTTCGAGCTGTTGATCGGCCCGGAGGGAGCAGCCGATCGGCGCCCGGTCATTCGAGCGGCTTACGAGGCCCTTTGGGCAGCGTCGATCGACCATGATTTCTTTGCGGCCGCAACCGTTCACGCTCCCTTCATGAACCTGGCGGCGCAACGATTGTTGACCGCAATCGGATTCGTCGAAGTCGGGATGATCGAATACGTCGTCGGCGACGTGAATGTGGTCACGAAGATCCAGGCGCTCTCGGGTGAGCGATTGCGAGAGACGATTGGCTCGCCCGAGGTGTCGGGCCTGCTTCGCGGCATGTTCGGGGATCGGTTGAAAATGCCTCCCTTGCAGTCGAGCCCAGCCGCCTGGCGGGGCGACACGATTTCCTCCGATCGTTGGATCACCGAGCTCGATGAGCAGCAGATCGGCGAGCTCCGACGGGCGGTGGCCGGGGTCGAATCGTCAGACGATCTTGCGGCATTGACTGCGGCCGACGCACCGCTCCCCCAGCTTTCGTCACGGCTCGCCGATTTGCGTCATGAGCTCCTCGGCGGCGTCGGTTTCGTGCTGGTGCGAGGATTGCCGGTGGCAGAGATGGAACCGCTCGAACGGGCCGCGTGCTTCTATGTGATCGGCCTGCATCTCGGGCACCCCCGCATGCAGAACAGCGACGGAGATCTGCTGGGCCACGTGCGCGATCTCGGCCTCGCCAGCAGCGATCCGAATGTGCGTATCTACCAGACTCATGAACGGCAGACTTTCCACACCGACAGTACCGATGTGGTCGGACTGTGCTGTATTCGGCCCGCGGCACAAGGTGGTGATTCGATGCTCGTCAGCGCGCTCACGATCTACAACGAGATGGTGTGCGAATGCCCGGAACTTGCGGCCCGACTATTCGAACCGCTGGCCACCGACCGTCGGGGCGAGGTGCCCGATGGGGCCAAACCGTTCTTCGAGATCCCGCCGCTCACGTGGTTCGGATCGAAACTGTCGGTGCTCTACCAGCGGCAGTACATCGAGTCAGCCAGTCGGTTCGACGATGCCCCTCCTCTCTCTTCGGAAACGAGAAGGGCGCTCGATCGCTTCGATGAGTTGGCCAACGATCCAGAACTTTCTCTCGCGATGCGCCTCGAATCCGGAGACATGCAATTCGTCAACAATCACGCGTTGCTGCACGACCGGACCGCCTTCACCGACGGTGATGCTGGCGGCGGTCGACACCTACTCCGGCTCTGGTTGTCGATGCCAGGGGACCGACCACTCCCCCCGGTCTACGCCGAACGGTATGGCTCGGTGGAGATCGGCAATCGAGGCGGAATCGCCGTCGCCGGCGCTCGACCTCGAATACGCATCGACTGACTCTGACGCTTCAGGTCAGGAAATGCGCGCCCGGACCCTGTTCGGCGGCGATGTCACCGGGGTTGAATATGTGGCAGCTCTCGAGTGTTTGGCAGCCGCAACCAATACACATCGCGAGTCGGTCCCGCATGCCCTCGAGCACTCGGATCTGGGCCTCGAGGCGCGGACGCCACGCATCGGCGAACCGTTCCCATTCCTCCACCGTGGGGGCTCGATCCTCGGGCAATGAGCCCAAACTGGAGCGGATTTCGCCAAGGTGCAGGCCGACTTGTTGACCGGCCCGAATGAACGAGACTCGACGCAGAACATCGCGGGCATAACGACGTTGGCCACCTGAGGTACGGGTCGAGACGATCAAACCCTTGCTCTCGTAGAACCGCAAGGTGGAGGTTGCAAGCCCGAGTCGTTGGGCTGCCGCTCCGATCGTCAGGGGTTCTTCGGGTTCGTGGGACGGTACGTCGGCGGGCGAAGACTTCGACATTGGTTGAAGTGTGCCGGATCTCGTTGGATCTGCGGCCTCGATCGGTCGCTCAACTTGACTCGATTTCGGTGATCTGCTCGATCCGCCGTTGATGTCGTCCACCCTCGAAGGGCGTGTCGAGCCAGAGCCACAGGATCTCCTCGGCCAACCCGAGCCCGACAATCCGGGCTCCCATCGAGAGCACGTTGGCGTTGTTGTGTTCGCGAGAGAGCCGAGCTGTGTAGAGGTCGTTGCACAGCGCAGCCCGGACAGCGTCCACCTTGTTGGCGGCGATTTGTTCGCCCTGGCCGGAACCGCCGAGAACGATCCCACGGTCGGCATCTCCCGATGCCACCAAGCGCCCGACGGCGGCGCAGAAGGGCGGGTAGTCGGTTGGTGCCTCGGAGTGAGTGCCGACATCGTTGATCTCGTGCCCCGCCCCGGCGAGCAACTCGGCGAGATGACCCTTCAATCCGTAGCCCGCATGGTCACTCCCGATGGCGATCTTCATCGATTCATCGTCGCACAAACGCCAAAGCAAAGACCGATGCAGGAGGATCGGGAGCATGCCGTGCCAGACTGGTTTTCATGAACGGACTGGAGTTCGACTTCGATCATTGGTACATCAACGACCTGCCGGGGGAGGAACTTCCTGCCGACGAGAGCACGCCCGTTCGGCCCCGACAAGTGCACGGTGCGGCCTGGTCAACGGTGCAACCAACACCCACGGCCCAGCCAACGCTCATAGCCCACTCCCCCGAGGTTGCCGAGATGTTGGGGATCTCCCCCGAACAAGTCGACTCTCCCCAATTTGCCGCAGTGTTCAGCGGCAATGAGGTGCTCGACGGCATGCGTCCGTTCGCCGCGAATTACGGCGGGCATCAATTCGGCGGCTGGGCCGGCCAACTGGGTGACGGTCGAGCCATCGCCTTGGCCGAGGTCGACACTCCGAACGCCGGCCATCTCTCCCTGCAGCTCAAGGGCGCCGGCCCCACCCCCTATTCCCGCAGCGCTGACGGCCGTGCCGTCCTGCGGTCGTCGATCCGAGAATTTCTGTGCAGCGAGGCGATGCACCATCTCGGAATCCCCACGACTCGGGCGCTGAGTCTCACACTCACCGGCGACGCCGTGGTTCGCGACATGCTCTATGACGGACACCCCGCCCCGGAGCCAGGAGCGATCGTCTGCCGGGTTGCGCCCAGTTTCATCCGCTTCGGCAACTTCGAGCTGCCGGCGTCGAGAGGCGAAGAAGACTTGCTCCGGGCCTTGGTCGAACACACGATAAGACGCCACTTCTCTCACCTCCTCGCCCCGGTCAGTGAACAGACGGCCCCGCTCGATCCCGACGTGATTGCTGCCTTCTTCGAAGAGGTCGTGAACTCCACGGCTGATCTCATGGTCGACTGGATGCGAGTCGGGTTCGTGCACGGAGTGATGAACACCGACAACCTGTCCATTCTCGGGCTCACCATCGACTATGGGCCGTACGGCTGGCTCGAGAACTTCGACCCCTCGTGGACCCCGAACACAACCGACGCTCAGCACAAGCGCTATCGGTATGGCGACCAAGCACAGATCGGTTTGTGGAACCTGGCCCGCCTCGGAAACGCGCTCTATCCGCTCATCGGCGACGTGGCTCCGCTCCAAGCTGCGCTCGATGCCTACGGCGAACGGTTCAACCTCGGTTGGAACGCAGCGTTGGCGGCAAAGCTCGGAATCAGTGATGCGGACGAAGCCGACCGACAGACGCTGATCGATGAGTTGCTCGCGCTGCTGCCTCGTACCGAGGTGGACATGACAATCTTCTTCCGCACCTTGGGCGATCTCGACGTTGCGGCGCTGTCCATCGACGGCAGCGATGCCGACACCGTCGCTCCCCTGTTGCCGGCGTACTACCTGCCATCGGAGTTGGTCGGAGAACTGCTCGTCGACACCGCAGCCTGGTTCCGAACCTACGTTGCGTTCACCCGCGACCTGGCCGTTCCCGCTCCAGAGCGTCGGGCCGGAATGCACGCCGTGAACCCCAAGTACGTGCTCCGCAACTACTTGGCTCAGATGGCGATCGACAAGGCCGAGGTCGGCGAATTCAGCATGATCGGTGAACTGCTCGATGTGTTGAGGAGGCCCTACGACGAGCAAGTCGGACGCGAAGAATACGCCTCGCTTCGGCCCGATTGGGCTCGCGTCCGGGTGGGCTGTTCGATGCTCTCCTGTAGTTCCTAGCCCGCAGCGTTCCCGACGGGCACCGTTCCCGATTCGCTCCCCCCGCAAGCCTCGACAGAGCCACTCCGACCACGGCGAGCGCCAACCACGCTCAGCGTTGATTGCGACTGCATTGGGCACGTTGAGTGATGTTTGGCCGAATATTTCGACAAACTTGATGCCTCCCGCTTGAACACGAGCGGTGGAGGCCGATTCCTGCGGCACAGGAGAATTCAATATGTTGCCGCTGGTTGCCCACCCCAGGTATTTCATCCAGGCCTTTGCCATGGCCGTCATCGTGTTGTGCTTCGTCGCGTCATCGGCGTCGATTGCTGCTGCCCAATACGGAGCGACCACGACCACGCTCGGTGTGATTCACAGCTCCGGTTGTTACCTCTGGGTTCAAGGTTCGGGTTTCAATCCGGGAACCACCGTCACGATCACGCTCGCCAACGGATCAGCGAACACGCGAACGGCGAGCGTGACGGCGTCCGGCACGTTCGACTATCTCTTTGCTTTCAACAGCAACGACAACGATGGCGACCAGATCATCACTGCCACAGGTGTGAACCCCGGGGGTGGCACCCACACGGCAACGCTCCGCTTCAAGATCTTGAAGAAGTGCGTCGACGCCGATTGGTGGAACCAGGGAAATAGTTCCAAGCCGCCGCCGCCTCTTCCCACCGACAGTGATCCCCTTCCGCCCTTTGGGCCCACGCTCGCGGCTCCATCCGCCATCGATTCGGGGACCGAGATCGATCTCAGGCCGGCAGCGGCACCGCTTTCGGAATCGCCCGACTCGTCGATCGCAGAACCGCTTGCGGTCGACGACTCGGCCGTCGCCGTGATCTTGGCTGGAGGGTTCTCGCCGAACGTCGAACTGACGCCGACCAACATCGAACGAGTCATCAGTTCGCTCCCCGCCGTCTCGTCGGTTCCAGACCCGATGAGTCTTTCTTCGGTGCTTCCACTCGCCGGCCTGTTGCTGCTCATCAGCGGCGCCGCTTGGCGACTCGGTCAGGAAGTTGATCTCGTATGACGCGTCTCACTTCGGGTCATCTGTGGGTCCTGGGTTGGCTCGCTCTCGCCGCTTCGAGTGCTGTATCGCTGTCGGTCGACGATCTCGTCATTTTGGCCGTCGGATTCGCCGTGCTTCTCCCGGCCGAAGGATTCGCTCGATCGATGAGCGGCCTCGTGGCCCGAGAATTTCGAAGCCATGCCGACCAAGAGCAACCCGTGAGGCTGGCCGGCGCCCTTTTCCGGCTGGCCTCGATCGGGGCCGCGTTGAGCGCTCTCGCCGTGGTCGGAACTCCGACCATTGGCACGTTGCTGTTTCTCGAGGATCCGACGCCGGTCCTTTGGTTCGCGATTGTTGCCGGGCTCCGAATCGTGTCCTCGGCAACGACCGGGCTCTTGGTCGCGGCGAATCGGACCCAAGCCGAATTTCTGGTGGTTGGGGTTCGATGCCTCGTCACACCGGTGGTGGCGGTGGCGCTTCTCCGTGTTGATCCAACGGTTGGTGACGTCGCCGTGAGCGCCGTCATCGGGGAGGCGCTGGCACTGTTCGTTTCGGTTGTCGCCCTCCCATCGATCAACGATTCTCGAGGTTGGGACCTGCGTCTGACACCGACCATGGTGTTCAATCAAATGGTCCGGGCTGTCGCGATGTGGCTGCCGATTGGCTTCATCGTTGCGGCCGCGCAGCGGACAGTGGCCATCGATCTGCTGGCACTCACCTGGGGTGACGTGATCACCAACTGGTCGTCACCGGTTCTGTTTCTGTCATTGGGCGCGGCGTCACTCTTGACCGAGCGATTGGCGCCACCAACCGGCGTCGTGGTCGCGTCGGCAACACTCTTCAGTTTCGCAGCTCTGCTGGTGCACCCGGGCATCGGTGGTCTGTTGTGGCTCGGCATCGTTTGTATTCTCGGCCCGCTCGGGCTGAGTATTCGGTTCGGACGCCAAATCGTTCGTCAGTCGGTGGACCCGGTCAACGGCGAGATGTCGATCATCGTCACCTACAGCGACCCCGATCTGCCCATGGTCACCCTTCTGTCGTCGTTGACGACGATGGCCAGCCGGCACTGGGAACGCTTCGAGATCATCGCAGTTTCGCTCGATTCTGCCGGAGGACTGACCGACCGGGTCCAGGCGCTCGACTGGGACGACCTTCGTCATGTGAGTGCAGAAACCGGTCTTCGGGGCGACGCAATCAGACGGGCGATCAGGCTGTCCCGTAGCGATCGCATTGCTCTCGTCGATCTTGATCTTCGAGTCGATCACTCGGTGCTTCCCCACTACGCGGACCTCCTCGATCAGTTCTCGTTGGATGCCGTTGTCGGTTCCCGTCGACATCACCGGTCGGTGACCGCGCAGCTGCCGTCTCGAGCCCTGGTTTCCTGGCTCTACCAGCTCTGGTGCAAGTTCGCGGTCGACTTCCGTTTGTTGGATGCCAGGAGCGGAGTGAAGTTGTTCCGGCGTGCTGCGTTGCTCGACTCGGTTCCCTTCAGCACGACTGCGGGCGCATCGATCGATCTCGAGCTGCTCGGTCTCGTTCACCGTCGAGGCTGGAGCCTCGCCGACGCACCAGTCATTCGATCGACTCACCACCCACTGCCGTCTGCCGGCGAATCCGTTGCGCATCTCGCAAATGCGCTCTGGATCGGCACGCGGCTCCGACTCCAAACAGGAGTGTCTTGATGCGCGTTCTGGTCTGTAACTGGCGTGACCCGTTCCACCCCCAAGCGGGTGGCGCCGAGGTGTACACCCATGAGGTTCTGCGGCGATGGGTCGCCCGTGGGATCGAGGTCGTCTGGTTTTGTGCGGCGGTCGATGGCAGACCGCAGACCGAACATCTGGACGGCATCGAGATCGTTCGCGGTGGCGGACGCCACTCGGTCTACCGAGCGGCTAGGGAGTA
Organism: Acidimicrobiales bacterium; assembly: GCA_037969565.1. Taxonomy (GTDB): domain Bacteria; phylum Actinomycetota; class Acidimicrobiia; order Acidimicrobiales; family SZUA-35; genus SZUA-35. Next base: position 10,004 of record JBBKXQ010000046.1, read on the forward strand.
TTACGAATCTCAATCCGGCCAGTCGTTCGATTTGATCATCGACGAGGTCAACACCCGCCCGTTTCTCTGTCATCGCTGGGCTGTCGACACACCCGTGGTGGCCCTCATCCACCAGGTTGCGCGTGAGGTCTGGTTTCAGGAGTTGCCCTTGCCGATCGCGATGTTCGGCCGGTATGTCCTCGAGCCGCTCTGGCTCAACGAAATGCGTCATGTCCCGACCATGACGGTCTCCACGTCGAGCAAGGAGAGCCTTCTGGAGTACGGCATGCAGAAGGTCATGGTCGTGCCCGAGGGATATTCGCCCGAGACGATCACGCAGACGCCGTTCAAACCGGATCACCTCACGCTCTGTTTCGTCGGTCGGCTCGCCCGAAACAAGCGTCCCGACCATGCCTTGGCGGTTCACTCGCTCGTCCGCCGCCAGATTCCGGACGCCGAGCTTCTCGTCATCGGAAATGGGGCAATGATGGACGAGCTCCAAGCATCCGCAGGTCCGGGAGTGACCTTTCTCGGACGAGTCCCGACTTCTCTCAAGAACGATCTCGTCTCGAGGGCCCACGCTCTCATCGTCACATCCGTTCGGGAAGGATGGGCCCTCGTCGTCGACGAGAGCGCCCACCTCGGAACACCTTCGGTCGGCTATGACGTCGCTGGTCTACGGGATTCCATCCCGGCGGCTCGGGGCCTTCTCGTCGAGCCACGTCCCGAGGCGCTGGCGGCCGCAATCGTGGCCAACGCACCCCAGTTGCTTGCCGTGGAGCGTCGCCAACCGTGGTCGGGTGGTGCACTTCATTGGGATGTGGTGGCCGACGAAGTTTTGCACCACGCACTGTCCATTGCGGAACTCCCAAGGTCGGTCGGCCAGCCCGAGCGACGCCGGGTCGAATTTACCCCGGTCGTCGGGGCCGACCGTCGCGTCGTTCGGGGTGCCGAGCCGACGCCGGTCCTCGTCGAAAGTGCAGCCTGAGATGGGGTCGCAACCAACCACGGCCAACCTGGTTTCGGTCGTTGTCCCGACGAAGAACAACGTGGACACGATCGAAAACTGTCTTCGCAGCATCCGGGCTCAGACGATTCCGGTCGAGCTCATCGTCATCGACAACTTCTCGAATGACGACACGGCCACGATCGCGAAGACGTTCGCCCATCGTTTCGAATCCGGCGGTCCTGAGCGGAGTGCGCAACGAAATCGCGGTCTCGAACTCGCCGTCGGCGAATTCGTTTGTTTCGTCGACAGCGACATGGTGCTCGATCCGGGGGTGCTCGCCGAAGCCATCGACCAACTGACCGAGAACCCGCACATGGGCGGTGTGATCATCCCTGAACATGCCACCGGCGAGGGGTTCCTCGCCGCCTGCCGCGGCCTCGAGAAACGTCTGTACCAAGGCAATCCCGACGTCGAGGCGGCGCGAGTGTTCTCCACGTCTCTCGCCCGCCGAGTCGGCGGATACCGCCAAGACCTTTGCGGTGGAGAGGACTGGGACTTCTCCGATCGCGTCGAGGCGCTCGGAGCCACGATCGGCCGAACCAAGGAAGCCATCTGGCACGAAGAGGGTCGAGTCGTACTGACCGAGTGCTTCGCCACCAAGCGCTACTACGGCCGAGGTTTCGCTTCGTACCTCGAAAATCGCACCGACGGACGGAAGCGGCGACTCAACCGCCCTGGGATGTTGTTCGACCGAAGGCTTCTCCGGGCTCCCCACCTCGCCTGCGGCCTGTTCGTGCTGAAGGTCGTCGAGGTCGCAGGACTCTCGCTCGGCCTGATCGAAGGGAGACGCGGGCTTTCATGATTCACACGGTTCGACGCATTCGCCGCGAACGCTGGCAGCCGCCTGCGCTCGTCGCCGTGTTGAACCGCATTCCCGCGCCCAGAGGCTGGATCATCTCCCACCTCTTCCCGACGCTGCTCGTGATGCTCGTCACGTTCCGGTGGTATGAGCCCGGAACGTTCATCGCCGCCGGCGACGTGGGGCCATTCCTGCGCGACAGCGCCGCAAGCGAGCTCACCTCGTTGTGGAACCACCAGGTGACGGGCGGCGGCTCCACGTCGACCCAGATCGTCCTCCTGCCCGAGATCATGCTCATTCATCTGGTCCGCTTCTTCGGCGGTTCGGAACTTCTCGCCCAACAGATCTTCTTCACGGCCGGATTCGGGTTCTCGGCCTTCGGCACCGCCCACCTCGCCCGGGTCGTGGTCCGGTCTCGAGGAGCCATTGCGGTGGCAGGTATCGTCGGAGCGCTCAATCCGTTCCACCTGCTCCAGCTGCCCAATCCTCTGTTCATGGTGGCCGTTGGCTCGATCGGACTGATCGCCGGAGAATTGCTGGGCCATCTGGCCGGCCGCAAGACGACGGCTACACGGCTGACCGCTGCTTCGCTCCCCTACGCCTACCTCGCAACGAACCCCGCGCTCCTCGCTCTGAGTGGTGTTGCGTATGTTTCGATGTTGGTCGTCGCCGCCCGCTTCGCCCCGAGGGAACGGGTGCGAAGCCTCGGCCGGGTCGTACTCAAGGCGTCGCCCTGGGTTGTGGGGCTCCACCTCTGGTGGCTCGTTCCCACCGCGATCGTGTTGGGACTCGGGCTCGACGGCGCCGACATCAGCGTGGCGACCCAAGTTGATCAATGGTCGTGGTCACACGTCCAGAACAGCCTGCCGAACCTGATCACGCTCACGGCTCATTGGGGTTGGACCAACCCGGAGATCTTCCCGTGGGCAGCGTCACTCGATCGGTTCCCAGGTTCGTTGAGCCGCTGGGCGCTGCCCCTGGGTGCGCTCGCAGCTCCCTTCGTCGCCCGCCCGAGGATTCGCAACGCGGTGTGGACGATGGTCGGCCTGGTGGGGGTGACGGTTTTCCTTTCGAAGGGGCTGCATGCACCGGGCGCCGGTATCAACCGCTTTCTCTACCAACACCTGCCCGGCTTCTGGCTGCTACGCGAGCCGGTCTCCAAGGTGGGCCCGTTCCAGGTGTTGTTGTACGCCACGCTTTTCGCAATCACGATCGAGCGCTTGATCGGTATGGCTCCGGTGGGGATGGCCCGACTTGTCGGGAGCCCGGATGGTCCCAAGGTGCGAGGCCGAACCGAGCAACGCGAAGTGCCGCTCGGCCAGCTGGCGGCAGTCGGGCTGGTGCTCATTGCGGTGTCGTTCCCCTGGCCGCTGCTCACAGGTTCGGTGATGGCCGATGAGCGGGGATCGTTGCAGAGTATTCACACCGTAGTTCCCGCCGATTGGTTCGAGATCGCCGATGCGATCAACGCCTCCGAGGTCGATGGAAAGGTTCTCGTCCTGCCGGTGAACGACTTCTATCAGGTCACCACCACGTGGGGCTACCACGGCGCCGATCTCGTCCCGCAACAACTTCTGGATCGGCCGATGATCCAGCGCTATCCGGGCGGCTACTTCGATCTCAGCTCCGGGTTCGGCGGGATCCTCGAGAGGATCGAGTACGAATTGGTCGATGGTTCACCGGACAGAGCGGCACGCCTGCTGGCCTCGCTCGGCGTTTCCCACGTCGTGCATCGACTCGATGTGGTTTCCGGCGCGGTGCACGCAAACCTGGCCGACAACTCGCTTCTCGAAGCCGGTCTCGGTCAGACGCCGGGCTTGAGGCAGTCGCTCAGGCGCGACGTTGCAGTCGTCTACGAGGTGCAAGCCCCGGAAGGGTTGTTCACGGTCAACACCCGAACGGTTGCCACCCGAGGTGACACGAACGACGTCGCCGAATCTGTCAGTCGGCTCGTTCCTGGTGAGGTGGTCGTCGACCAGGCGACCGAGGCCGATGCGTTGGTGTGGATGAGCGAGTCCTTCGAGGATGTCTTCCCCTTCGACTTGGCCACCGACGACCGCTTCGAGGTCTTGTCGGCTCCTGGTCGGCGAACCATCTTCGCTTCGGCCGCGCCGTCAGGTCCCGGCGACCCGACCTGGACGATCTCGCTCGATGACCGATCCGATCTCGAGATCAACGGCTCGGAGCTGCAAGGTGCTGAAGCGGTCGTCGCAGCCCTGCCGGGCGAGCCGTTGGCCCTGTCGGTCGATGGAAGAATCGACATCTTCGAACAGGATCTCGGTGTCACCGTCGATCTTGCCGAACCGATCACCGTGTTCACTGCGGCCGGTGCCAGCGAGCTCGACGGCTTCACTGATCTGGGCGACTGCGACAATCAGGCACCGCAGCTGAACGAAACGCTCGTCCTTTCGGCCGTGCGAACCGGCGCAGGCTCGGTCGAACTGGGAGCGAACGATCACTCGGCCTGTGTGTCGGTCGACCTTCCCCGGTCAGCCGGAGCAACCCTCGTCGAATTCGAGTTTCGCACGGGTAGCGAAGACAGCGGCCGCTTCTGTCTCTGGGATCTCACGGCCCGGTCGTGCGTCGTCGATGAACGGCTCGAACGGACACCGGAATGGGAGCGGGTCCGGGCGGCGGCAACGTTCGATCCCACGCACGACTACCAGCTCTTCGTCTATGCAGTGGCCCGAAAGGGCGAGCCTGTCCGGGTCGAATACACCGGACTCACTTTCCAACCGCTGACGGGGCACGACTTCTTCCTGGTTCCCGAAGCACCCACGTCGGTAGATCTTCTCGCCGGGGGCAACGTCATGACCTCTCGCCAACCCGAACCGGCGTCCCTCCTCGGCCCATTCGGTGATCTCGCCGATTGTCATCAGTTCGACGACCGCACGGCGGCTGAGGCCGGCCTGTCGCTCGTGAAGTCGGGATCATCGGTCACACTCGGAGCAAATCAGCACAGCGCCTGCACGTGGTCTGAACTCGACGTCGTTTCGAACCGGCTCTATGAGCTCAGTTTCGACTTTCGGACCCAGCAGGGTTCGGCTCCCCGGTTCTGCGTCTGGATGATCGGGCAGGATCGGTGCGCCGAGGTCCCGGGGCTCGCTGTCTCGTCGGACTGGCAGACCTACCGAGCGGAGTTCGAGCTGCCGATCGCCGCCTCGGGTGCCGACCTGTATCTGTATGCCGACGGCGGTGAAACGCCCGACACGACGCTGGTCGATTTCCGTGACGTCTCGGTGATTCCGTCACCTCGTCGGTTCGTGCAGCTGGAACGTGCGGTGCAACCAGATCGCTCAGCGCCCGAGATCGCATGGTCGGTCGTCTCTCCCGGCGCCTATGACGTGACCGTGACGGACGCCGCGGGTTCGTTCGTCCTCAGCTTTGCTGAGTCCTATTCTTCGTCGTGGGCCTTCGACGCGCTTCCGGCCGGCTGGACGGCCCGCCAACTCGAATCGAATGGATACGGAAACACTTGGATCATCGACGGCACCGGCGACGGAACGTTGGCGCTGCGATTCGGTCCCAATGGCGTTGCCCTCCGGGCCCAATATGTCTCGCTCGTCGTCCTGTTGCTGGCCATCGTGTACCTGGGCTGGATGATCAGTGACCGGCAACGAAATCGCAAGATCGACGCGATGTTCGACGAGCCCGAGCGGCGGGTCCGTCGGACAGTCGAGCCGGATGTCGCCCGACGGATTCGGGCCGGGCGGGAGCGACTCAGCTCGACGGGTGGTAGTTCCGATAGCGCTCGATGAGTGCATTGGTGGAGCTGTCGTGGTGGAGTTGGGCTGACGGGTCGGCGAGCTCATCGGCGATCGCCGTTGCGAGTGCTTTCCCGAGTTCGACCCCCCACTGATCGAAGCTGTTGATTCCCCAGATCGACCCCTGGACGAACACCTTGTGTTCGTAATAGGCGATGAGTTGCCCGAGGACGGCGGGCGTCAGCCGCTCGGACAGGATCATGGTGGTCGGGCGATTCCCATGGAAGGTTCGGTGTGGCACCAATGCCGCGCTCGCCCCGTCGGCCGCGACCTCTTCGGGGGTCTTCCCGAACGCAAGGGCCTCGGCCTGAGCGAACAGGTTGGCCAGCAGGAGTTGGTGCTGTCCCCCGAGGTCTGTGTCGGGTTCGAGGAATCCGATCAGGTCGGCCGGAACGACGGTGGTTCCTTGGTGGATGAGTTGGTAGAAGGCGTGCTGGCCGTTGGTCCCCGGCTCGCCCCACACGATCGGTCCGGTGTCGTAGGCGACGGGGGTGCCATCGAGTCGCACCGACTTGCCATTGCTCTCCATGTCGAGTTGTTGGAGATAGGCGGGAAATCGATCGAGGTGTTGGCCGTAGGGAAGGACGGCATACGTCGGCAGATCGAGCATGTTTCGGTAGTAGAGGCCGATGAGTGCCGCCATCATCGGGCCGTTCTCGCGAGTGGGAGCGGTGCGGAAGTGCTCGTCCATGGCGTGGAATCCGCCCAGCATTTCACCGAAGCCGTCGGGGCCGATGGCGATCATGAGACTCAAGCCGATCGCGGCATCGAGTGAATAACGACCGCCGACCCAATCCCAGAAACCGAACATGTTGTCGGGGTCGATTCCGAACTCGGTGACCTTCTCGAGATTGGTCGACAGGGCGGCGAAATGTCGGGCAACGGCAGCATCGTCGCCCAGCGCGTCGACCAGCCAGGTCCGAGCGGCGGTTGCGTTCGAGATCGTTTCGATCGTGGTGAAGGTCTTGGAGGCAACGATCACCAAGGTCTCGGCGGGATCGGCCTTCTCCAGTGCGGCGACCAGATCGGCGGGATCGACGTTCGAGACGAATGTGACCTGGAGATCGTCGCCAACGAACGCGGCCAGAGCCCGGTAAGCCATCGACGGTCCGAGATCGGATCCGCCGATGCCGATGTTGATGATGTTCCGCAGCGGTTTGCCGGTGTGCCCGACCCAGGATCCGTCGCGGACCTGCGTGGCAAACGCCGACATCCGGTCGAGCACGGCGTGGACATCGGACACGACTTCTTGCCCGTCGACGCTGAGCTGGTCGCTCCTGGGCCGGCGAAGCGCCGTGTGGAGGACGGCCCGGTCTTCGGTGGAGTTGATGTGGACGCCGTTGAACATGTCCTGAGCTCGCTCTCGGACACCGGCAGCCTCAGCCAACCCGGCCAAGAGGTCGAGAATCCGCTCATCAACGAGGTTCTTCGAAAAATCGACGCGAAGGTCGACCGCATCCAAGGACATTCGCTCGGCCCGACCCGGATCATCGGCGAATGCCCGGCGGAGATCGACGGTGGATTCCTTGGCGTATTGGGTGAGTGAGTCCCATTGCGGGAGTGACGACGGGTCCATCTCGAGACTCTAGGTCGGGCCCGAGTGTCGACTGCCCTCAGCTGGCTGTTGTCGTCGTCGTCCGGCCGCCCCACACTGAGCGGGTGAACGTTGCGCCAACGCTTTATGACCTGCTCGGGGTTGCGCCCTCGTGCGGTTTCGAAGAATTGAGGCGGGCCTACCGGCAACGAGCCCGGGAACACCATCCCGATGTCTCCGGGGCCTTCGACGGCGGGCTGCAGATGGGGCTGCTGAACGACGCTTGGCGAGTGTTGTCCGATCCCCAGCGACGGGGTGAGTACGACGAGATCCTGGGCGCCGCCTTCACCATTCCGACGCCCCAACCGCCGCCTCAATCCCGACGGAGTCGGCGCGACGCGTGGGTGGCCGGCGTCCAGGCCCAAGTGATTCGTCTCTCCCTGCTTGCCGGCCGGAGCTCGGTGCAAACCCTGCTGCTCCGCTCGCCCCGGGCCGAACGCGCCGCCTATGACGCCATCGTCGAGATGATCGTTGCCGAACTCGCCGAAGAGATCGAAGCTCGGGTTCGAAGCGCGAGGGCGGCGGGGACGGCCCCCCTGGATCTCGGAGTTGCTGCCACACTCGTCGGGGTGCGTTGCCTCGCCGATCGGGTGCGACGCGAGGCATCGTTGGGCGTCACTCGCGAGTTGCTGATGACCGCCGAACTTCTCGATCGGATGTGGGACGTGCTGGCCCACGAGTTGCCGATCTCGCTCAACAACTCCCTGGGCGGAAACCCTCAAGTGGCCCGAGTTCTCACCGGCAGGTAGCGTCTGTCGCCATGCACATCGGCGTCGCAATTTTCCCGACAGACACAACAATGCAACCGGTCGAGCTCGGTCAGGCCGTCGAGCAACGGGGTTTCGAATCGCTCTGGTTTCCGGAGCATTCGCATATCCCCACCAGTCGGGAAACGCCATGGGGCGGGCGGGCCGGAGCGCCTGAACTGCCCGACTACTACTGGCGGACCCATGACCAGTTCGTTGCCTTCGGCGCGGTCGCAGCCACCACCTCCACGTTGAAGTTGGCCACTGGTATTTCCTTGATCGCCCAGCGAGATCCGTTGTGGACGGCCAAGGAGGTGGCAACGGTCGATGTGATCTCGAATGGCCGATTCCTCCTTGGTATCGGCTACGGATGGAACAAGGAGGAGATGGCACATCACGGAGTCGAGTACACCGAACGGCGAGAGATTCTGCGTGAAAACGTTCTGGCCATGAAGCGGCTCTGGTCTGACGAGGAAGCATCATTCGACGGTGATCATGTGAACTTCACCTCCAGCTGGGCGTGGCCGAAGCCGGCTCGGGCCGGTGGGCCCCCGATCATCCTCGGAGGTGCGGCGGGGCCGAAGACAGCAGCCCACATCGCCGAGTTCTGTGATGGTTGGATGCCGATCGGCTCCCGACACGCCCTCGGTGAGGGCTGGGCCGAAGTCGTCAAGGCCTGTGAGGCCATTGATCGTGACCCGGCCGAGATCGAACTCGGTGTGTTCTTCGCCAAGCCCGACCCGGCCGAACTCGAGACCTTGGCCGAAGCCGGCGTCAAGCGGGTCGTGTTCGGGCTGCCCCAGGGCAGCCGCGACGACGTGCTCGCCGCGCTGGATGAACTCAGCTCGTTCGTCAGCTGAAGCCCAACGGTTTCCAACCCCACCCTCCGTGGGTTGGAAACGTCTGAGCAGTAGGCGTCAGAGCGATGCGGCTGCGAGCGATAGGGCTCAGAGGGAGAAGGTCTCGGTTCGATTGCCCTCACCGGTTGCGGCCTTTCGGCCCATGGCATCGAGTCGGGTCAAGACTCGGTCGATCGTTGGTCGTTGGCCGCTGATCGAACCGACCATCACACTCGAGGTGAACGACACGAGTGATGAATTGAACTCGACCGGGAACGAAACCTCGTCGCGGAGCCGACCGGCAATCTCCCGTAGCGCCTCCAGATCGGCGTCGGTCGTGAGCAGAACGAGGAATCCCGACTCGTCGAATCGTCCCAACAGGTCGGGGCCCCGTAACCGGGCTTGAACTCGCTCTCCGACTTGGCGAAGAATCCGCTCGCTGATCCGTTCGCCCTGTTCATTGAGTGAATCGAGGTCATCGATCCACAGACCGATCAGGGCGAGTGGCTGGGTGGACGGCAGGAGGAGGCGACGCTGGAGTTGTTCGAGCACGTGGTGACGGTTTGGCAGGCCGGTCACCTCGTCGTGTGTGAGTTCGCCGGCCGCAGCAGCCGAGAGTTCATGTTCCACGGCGACGGATCGGACACCGACGAGTGTCAGCGAGGTGTTGAGCCGCCGAAAGCTCAACTCGAGCGGGCGAAGACCAGCGGTGAGGCGGATCCGGGCTGTCGTGAGCGTTTCGACAGCCTGGGCCACGGACCGAACCACGGACTCCTGATGTTCGTCGATTGCCAGTTCAGCGAGTGACGCTCCGACGAGGCGCTTCCGGGGAATCCCCATGATCTCGACTGCTTCGGTGTTCGCCCCTTTGATCTCGCCTTGGTCGAGCAGGAGGCATGCTCCGGGTGCGTATCGAAGAATGTCCGCTAGCCGTTCTGAATCGCTCACTGAATCTCCACGCGCCCCGATTGGGCGACGTCCACGGACGGGCGTTTGCGCCGTCGCTCAAAATAGTAATGGCGGTTCCCCACCTGCGACCTGGGCCGTCCGGCCTAGATGAGCAAGGAATGTCGCTGAGTGGAACGGGTCAAGTGACTGCGTCGATGAGCGCGTTCTCGACGACCTCGGAGAGAGCAGGGTGGATGTAGAACACCTCGGTGGCGATCTGCGTGGCGGTTTGGCCGAGTTGCATCGCTTGGATGAGCGGCTGGATCAGGGTGGACGCCTGGGGTCCGATGATGTGGGCCCCGAGGATCCGGTCGGTTTCGGCGTGAATGAGAACCTTGGCGAACGACGTGCTGTCCTCGAGCGCCCAGCCGTAGGCCGTTCCCCCGAAATCTCGACGTCCGATTCGAACCGGGAGGTTCTGTTCGGCGGCCTCGTGCTCGGTGAGTCCGACGGTTGCCACTTGGGGCTCGCTGAACACCGCGCTCGGCACCGCCGAGTAGTCCATCCGTCTGAGGTCATCGGGATGACCCAGGTTCCAGAAGGCAATGGCCGCTTCCTTGTTGGCGACGTGCTTCAACTGCCAGTCATTGGCAATGTCGCCGATGGCATAGACACCGGCGACATTGGTCTGCATCAGGTCATCAACGACGATCCGACCGTTGTGATGTGTCTCGATCCCGGCCGCAGCAACATCGAGCAGATCGCTGTTGGGTTCCCGTCCACTGGCCACGAGAAGTTCGTCGAACTCGTAACGGTCGCCCTTGCTGTGGACCACCACGATGTCGCCTTCCCGTTCGACCTTCTCCGGGATGTGGCCCAGGCAGAGGGTTGCCCGCTCGGCGAAGAGTTCGGTGAAGCGCTGGGACACCTCTGCGTCTTGGGAGCGCAGGAGTTGGTTGGATCGGTTGAAAATCGTCACGTCGGTTCCGAATCCACTGAAGACGTGACCCATCTCGGCGGCGATGAAGCCGCCACCGATGATTCCCATCCGTTTCGGCAGTTGTTCCAAGCGCATCACCGAGTCGGAGGTGTGGAACCCGGCTATGGACAGCCCCGGTATGGGTGGCATCGTCGGTCGGGAGCCGGCGGCGAGGAGTATGTGTTTCCCGGTGATGATGCGGCCGTCGACATCGAAGGACCGTTCGCCGGTGAAACGAGCGGTGCCCTTGATGAGTTCGACATTCGGAGTTCCAGATGCTCGGTATTCCTCACCTCCGGCTGCGATTGGGTCGATGCGGTTGAACACTCGATCTCGGATTGCTGGCCAGTCGACACCGTCGAACGACGTGTTGACACCGAGTCGGCCACCGTGCTTTGCCGATTGAGCGACGTCGGCCGGCAGCACGAACATCTTCGACGGGATACAGCCCACGTTCAGGCACGTGCCGCCGAACGTGCCCCGCTCGACGAGGGCGATCTTCCAATCGCTCAGAAACGGTGGGATTGCGTTTCCGGAGCCGCTGCCAATGACGATGAGGTCGAACGTGTCATTCATTTGGGCGGTGTTCTCCGTGCTGGTCTTGGGACTGGTCTTGGGACTGGTCTTGGGGCTGTTCATGGGTCTGTGCTTCGGGCGTGTCATCGAGCCGCAGTTCTGGATCGACCTGTTGCCAGTCGACTTCGGTGGCCTCGAGCGGGCGCATCGAGATGTCGATGCTCGTCCACAAGGTACGACTGATCGGCAAGAACACCGTCGGTGTCAGAATCGATACCCCGAGAGCAAGAATCATCAGGGTCCTGGTGGGGTAATCCGGGTGGGTCAGGGCAAACGACGTCAACATCGTGACGAGCAGCACCACGAAACTCACGATCGTGTTGATGCCGATGGCGCCGATCCAGTGACCTTCGATCCGTTCGAAGTGAAGCCCACAACGTGGGCAGTCGTCGGCCATGAGCACCCAGCGCCGGAACAGCCCACGACGACCACACGCCGGACAAGCGAGGGTGAAACCGCGGAAGAGCATTTTCGAAACCGAGGGCCCGGGCCGAACCGGGATGAACGACATGGCGGCCATCTTGCCGTCAGAGCCGGGGAATCACCGATTCCAGCCGACGTTGATCGCGTTCGCGGATCCGAAGATGGGCCCAAAAGCCCAGCATGGCGGCGTTGGCGGCAGCAATCGCGAAGAGTGATCGCGGTCCGACCGCGCCGTACAACGCGGGTCCGAGTCCAGCCCAAACCGCCGCCGAGCCACTACCGACCACATCGAGCAGTGCCTGTCCGGTGGCGGCTTCGGATACGCCTGTTTCCCGCACCACCATCACCTGTGTTGCGGGGAAGGCGAAGGCTTCGGTTGTGCCCTGGATGAGGCCGGCGAACACCACGACGAGGATCGCCTGGGTAGACCCGTAGAGCAGAAGGGCGGGCACGGCAACCGCCAGCGCAGTGAGCAGAACTCGCTCGCCACCATGGCGATCGGCGAGCGCTCCGGTGTGTCGGGGCAGGAAAACCAACGGTGCTCCGACGGCCAGAAGTACGAGCGCCACGATTGTGTTGCTCGCCCCGAGGTCGGTGAGATAGCGGTCGACGGTTCCGTCGAAGATCCCGATGTTGGCGAACAGCACGATCTGACCGAGCATCGCCGCCTGGACCCCTGGTCGTTTGGCCAGGTTGACCATCTCGGAGAACGGCACGATGGCGATGGCCACCGGCGCCTTCTTGAGCCAGATCAGCGCCGGCGGGGTGACGAGCAGGGTGGCGAAGCCGAGGACGATGAACGGGGCGTCGATTCCGTATCCGAGCCGATCCGAGGCGAGAAAGGCTCCGAGCAACGGCCCGAACAGGAAACCGGTGACATTCGACGAGAGAAGGGCGCCGAGTCGAGCTCCACTTCCTTCTTCGTCGAGGCCGATGATCGCCTTTCGGCTCGCAACGATGAACAGACCGAGTCCCGCCCCCAACAACGCCCGGGAACCGGCGAACCCGGCGAGTGAATCAGCAACAACGAACCAGGCCGAGCCGGCCATCCCGGCGACGAGACCAGCGGCCCCGACGGCGAACGTTTCACCTCGGTCGGCAATCGGCGCCACCAGAAGCTGTGTGACGAGTGCGCCCAGGAATCCGGCGCCGGCGATGATGCCGAGATCTGACGTTGCCAGGCCGAACGTGTCCTGCAGATCGCTGAGCAACACGAAGACCGCACCGGCTGTCGCCGTGAGCAAAAAGTTGGCCAAATAGGCGATCCGATACACCGGAAGAGTCTGCCGTTGGCCTATCGCGATCGCTTGCGATCATCGAGGTAACGAGAGCGAACTTCGGCACACTCCGGATCCTGGAAAGCGGTGACGAGTCCGTCGGCATCGGCCCAGCTCCGCATGGTGCCGACCATCTGGTCGGTGACGGCGTTGACGTGCCGTTTCGTGGAGAACAGTGCATGAGCCGCTTTCGCCGCCAGGTCGGTGGCGAGTCGTTCGACGGCCCCATCGAGGTCACCGGCGGGAACGATCCGGTTCAGGAATCCGCTCTCCTTGGCTTCTGTTGCGTCGAATGGCCGGCAGGTGAGCACGAGTTCCTTTGTCAATGCCGGCCCGATCTCCCGGACCAACCGAGGGATTCCGCCCCACGCCAGTGGGATCCCGAGGTCCACTTCGGGAATGCTGAACATCGCGTTGTCGGCCGCCAACCGGAGATCACAGGCGGCCGCGAGCACGAGCCCTCCGCCCACGCACCAGCCATGGATCGAAGCGATCGCCAGCGCCTGCATCCCCTCGATCGTCTCGGCCATCTTGCGGCCGTATTCGGCAACTTCGCGGGTGGAGATGGTCTGGGCCGTCGCAAACGTCGAGAGATCGGCACCGGCCGAGAAGGCACGACCGGCCCCACTCACGATCACCACCTTCATTCCTGCCTGCCGGTCGAGATGTTCCGCCGCCTGAGCGATCTCGTTCAAACACTGCCAACTCAACGGGTTCAACTTCTCGGGCCGATTCAGCGTGAGCCTGCCGATCGGGCCATCGGCACGCACCGTGAGGGTTTCGAATTCTGGTTCGTCGAGCATGCGGGGAGCTTCTCACGCCCGGACTCGACACGGAAAATGGATGGCGACCGTCGTCTGTGCCCTCCGCTTGGTTGCCAATTAGGATCCCCCGCCATGAAGCTCTCCATGACCTTGAACTACTCGGGCGACCCTGCCCAAACTGCTCGGACCGCTCGTGACTACGAGTCGGCGGGTGTCGACATGGTGTGGGTCGCCGAGCTGTACAGCTTCGATGCGGTGAGCTTGATGGGCTACCTGGCAGCGGTGACCGAGCGCATCGAGATCTGCGCCGGAATCCTCCCGATCTATTCTCGAACGCCAACACTCATCGGGATGACGGCCGCCGGAGTCGATGCGCTGTCGAATGGCCGTTGTGTCTTGGGTCTCGGCGCCTCGGGCCCGCAGGTCATCGAGGGTTGGCATGGCGTTCCCTACGACGCCCCCATCGGGCGCACCAAAGAAATCATCGACATCTGCCGACAGGTGTGGCGTCGGGAGAAGGTCGAATACGACGGCAAGTATTACCAACTGCCGCTCCCTGCCGAGAAGGGAACGGGGTTGGGCAAAAGCCTCAAACTGATCAATCGGCCGGTGCGAGAGAACATCCCGATCTACGTGGCCTCACTCGGGCCGAAGAACGTCGAGATGACGGCGGAGAAGGCTGAGGGCTGGTTGCCCATCTTCTTCCACCCCGACAAGGCTGACAGTGTCTGGAAGGACGATCTGGCCGCCGGTTTGGCCAATCGACCCGAGGAACTCGGAGAGCTCGAGGTGGTGGCCGGCGGAGTGGTCTCCCTCTGCGACGAGGCCACGGCGCAACAGCTTCGCGACGGCGCTCGGGGCATGACCGCCCTCTATGTGGGTGGTATGGGAGCGAAGGGCAAGAACTTCTACAACACCCTCTTCCAGAAGTACGGATACGGCGATGCGGCGGAGAAGATCCAAGATCTCTACCTCAGTGGGCACCGGGGCGAGGCCGAAGCACTCATTCCCGACGACTACCTCGCGGCCACCACGATGGCCGGCGATGAGGGCTTCGTCAAGGAACGGATCGAGGCCTACCGGGCCGCGGGAGTCACCCGTCTGTCGATCACACCGATCGGCGAGAATCCCCTCGAACTGATCGAGAAGGTTCGGGCCTGGGCCGAGTGATCTGGAGTCCTCTACCGTCGAAATCGACGGTAGAGGACTCCAGAAGAGACGTTGGGCCGCTAGCGGCCGAAGATGACCGACAGTTCGAGGATCGCCGTGTCTTCGACGCTGGCAACGATCGGAGCTGACGGCGTCGCGATGTCGTAGTCGGCGAGGTCGACCGAGAGTTGGCCGACAACGACGATCGACCCACTCACGACTCGGGCTTGGAGCGGAAACTCGACCGCCTGAGTCACACCGTGAATGGTGAGGTCGCCGAGGGCCGAAACCGACAGGGTCTCTCCGGCGGCGGGAATCGAGCCGATCTCGATCAGTGAAGTGAGCACGAACGTGGCTTCGGGAAACTCCTCGGTTTCCAATGCCTGCGAGCGCATCTGACGGTCGCGTCCGCCGTTGTCGGTGGTGAGGGTCGACATCTGAGCAACGAGATCGACCGCGGTGATCGTGGTGCCGGATGCCTCGAGAGAACCGGTGACGTCGCCGGTACGGCCGACGACTTCGAAATCCCCGATGGAGTTCAGTACTTCGTTGATCCGGTAACCGACGAAGGTGCCGTCTTCGTTTGGCTGCACCGTCCAGGTTCCGTCGATGTTGTCGACCGGCGCGGTGTCGGTGGGCGCGGTGTCGGTGGGCGCGGTGTCGGTGGGCGCGGTGTCGGTGGGCGCGGTCGTGTCGCCGCCTGCGGTGTCGGTGGGCACGGTCGTGTCGCCGGATGTCGGCACCGTGGTGTTTTCGCCCACGGCGGCTGATGCTGCGTCGATGTTGACGGCGTCCGGGCTGTCGGAGAAGTAGCCGAGCCACCACGCCAGACCCGCTACCACCGCGATCAGACCGAGAGCAGCGGAAGCGAGGATCTTTTGGAGTCGAGACATCGGACTAGTCAAGCAGCAACATGTAAAGGTGGTGTGAAGAGGATGGGTCGTCTGAGCCCAAAAAAGTCGGTGGGGTGACTCCATGGAGCCACCCCACAGGAGAACGAGTGAATCGAGGAGTTGCTGCCCGCCAGCAACGTCGTCGGCTCGTTCTCGGTACCCGCCCCCAAAGTGAAGCGCAAGGATGAGACGCGAACAATGGGTCGTCCGCCTCAAGCCTGACGCCACCCGTAGGCACCGCGACCCAGTGATGATCGCAACGATTGATCAGCACAGTCGATCGAGAAACAGCAAGCGACGCGTCGATGTAGCACAATCGGACCGTGCTCGAAATGGGAAGTCGTCCAAGCGTCCTGTCCGTCGTTCTCGCCGGCGGTGAGGGGAAACGCCTCATGCCCCTCACGGCCGACCGGGCCAAGCCTGCCGTGCCCTTCGGGGGCCCCTACCGTTTGATCGACTTCGCCTTGTCGAATCTGGCCAACGGCGGCTATCGCAAGATCGTGGTCCTCACGCAATACAAGAGTCACTCGCTTGACGTTCACTTGTCTCGAACCTGGCGTCTCTCCAGCATGCTCGGCAACTACGTCACCTCGGTTCCGGCGCAGATGCGCCGAGGTCCGCAGTGGTTCTCGGGATCGGCCGATGCGCTCTTCCAGAACTTGAACGTGATCTACGACGAGCAGCCGAAGTACCTCTTCGTCTTCGGCGCCGATCACATCTACCGCATGGATCCTCGGCAGATGCTCGACCAACACATCCAGTCCGACGCCGGCGTCACCGTGGCTGCACTGCGATCGCCCCGGTCCGAAGCCCACCAGTTCGGTGTGATCCATGCACCGGAGAGCACGAAGATCTCGTCGTTCCTGGAAAAGCCGGTCGACCCGCCCGGCCTTCCCGATTCACCCGACGAGTCATTCGTTTCGATGGGTAACTACGTCTTCGATGTCGATGTCCTGCTCGAGGCGTTGCACAACGATGCCAACAATGAAGACTCCAAGCACGATCTCGGGGGTGACCTGATTCCCTATCTCGTGAATGAGGGCAAGGCCGATGTCTACGACTATTCCACCAACGTCGTTCCCGGCGACGACGAGCGCCACCGTGGGTATTGGCGTGACGTCGGAACACTCGATGCCTATTTCGATGCCCACATGGATCTCGTCCAACCACTCCCCAACTTCAGCCTCTACAACGCCGAGTGGCCGATCTTCACGCTCGGCCGCTCGCTCCCCCCGGCAAAGCTCGTCACCGATGGCCACCGGCCTCCCGTGATCGAGAACACGGCGGTCAGCAACGGCGCTATTCTCAGTGGCTGCACCGTGAAGGAGTCGGTGATCGCCCCGAATGTGCGAATCGAGCGCGACGCCGACCTCGACGGGGCCATCCTCTTCGAAGACGTCCACGTCGGTGCCGGCGCCATCATCAAGCGGGCGGTCGTCGACAAGAACGTGGTCATTCCTCCCGGCGCCCGGATCGGCGTCGATCTCGAAGAAGACGCAGCCCGCTTCACCGTTTCCGACGGCGGGGTCGTCGCCATTCCGAAGGGCTACCGGTTCACCTGAGCGCGGCGGATCCCACGTCGGGGATGGTCGATCGTTCAGGAACTGTGCTGATCAGCGAGCGCCGATCAGCAAACTGTGATCAGCGAGCCGTGGTCAGCGAGTTGTACAGGGCGAGATGCTCCTCGGCTGGTTTGGTCCACGACCAGTCGGCGGTCATTCCCCGCTTCTGCATCGCCCGCTTTCTGGCTGGGGCCTTCCCCGCCCGCGCTGCCCGGTGCACGGCATCGACCAGTCCTGACACGTCGTTGGTTCGGGTGAGGAAACCGGTTCCCTGCTTGGCGTTGTCGTCGACGTCGACGATGGTGTCGATCAGTCCGCCGACGCGCGTGGCGATCGTCGGTGTGCCGTAGGCCATTGCCTGCATCTGGGCCAGGCCACATGGTTCGAACCGGCTGGGCATGAGGAAGAGGTCGGCCCCGGCGAAGAGCCGGTGTGCCAATGGCTCGTCGTAGCCGATGACGGCGTGGATTCGATCGGGATGAGCGGCAGCGGCTTCCTCGACGAGCGCAGTGAGTTCGGGAGTCCCCGAACCGAGGACGAAGATCCGGGCCGGAAGCGTTTGGAGATACGGCGCCAGCGCCATCGCGAGATCGATCCCTTTCTGGTCGACCAATCGAGACACGACGGCGATGAGCAGGGCCCCATCGTCGGCCCAACCGGTCTGGGCCAGGAGTTCACGGCGGGCGGTGGCTTTGCCCTCCTTCACCGTCTTGACGTTGTAGGTCTCGGGCAGGTGAGGATCGATGTTCGGATTCCAGACGCTGGTGTCGATGCCGTTACGGATACCGACGAGCGCATCTCCTCGTCTCGACAACTCGTCATGCATGCCCATGCCGGTTTCCTCTTGCAGCGACTCGAGGGCGTATGTGGGGCTCACGGCGATGATCTTGTCGACCGATCGGATGGCTCCGACCAGGGGGTTTGCAACGTCGAACCAGGCGAAACGCCACGAGTCGTAGGGCCAGCGCTGAAGCCAGCCGGCGTTGGTGACACCTTGGTAGCCGAGGGTGTGGATGGTGAGGACGGTTGGTGGCGGCGAGTCGAGAAAACCGATGGTGCTGGCGGTGTGCCAGTCGTTGAGGTGGAGGATGTCGGGTTCGAGTTGCCGGGTGATGGCCGCAACTGCGGCGGAGAAGCTGATGAATCGTTGATCGTTGTCGGGCCAACCCTGGCCGGTTGTGGGGTCGACGTAAGGATGAGGGCGGGCGATGCCGGGAAAGTCGACGAGGATCAGCTCCCCGATCCCCTCGAGACTGCCGGCCCGGGCTCTCGCCGGGCCCGCCCAGTCGGGCATCGGGAGGTCGAAGGTTGTTTCGTTCTCGAGGACGACGCCCTCGTAGTCGGGCAGCACGGGTGTGATGTCGACGTCCATGTTGCGAAGGGCGCGAACCAGCCCCGAGGTGGCCTCGGCCAAACCGCCGACGCGAGCCAGCGGGGCGAGTTCTGCGGTGGCGAAGAGAATTGACGGACTCATGGTCGCTCATCCTCGCGTAGAACCACGACCGACCAGGCGGGAACGTCGACGCTGCCGACGACCGGGCGATCAGGCGCCTTGGGGAAAGCGCTGTCGAGCTCGAGATGCCAGCTGCGGTCGGCCAATTCCGGCGGGACCGAGAAGCGTTGTGGATCGTCGGTGGCGTTGAAGAGCACCAGGAAACTGGTGTCGGTGATCCGCTCACCGCGAGGTCCGGTCGACGGCAGTCCTTCGCCGTTCATGAAGACGGCGAGCGTCCGCCCCAACGGCCGTTCCCAACTCATCTGGGTCATGCCTGCTCCTTGCGGAGTGAACCAGGCGATGTCGGCGAGGTCGCCACCGAGAATCGATGTGCCTTCGAAGAATCGACGCCGCCGGAACACCGGATGTTGAGCTCGGAGCCGAAGAAGACGCTTGGTGAAGGCGTGCAGTTCTTCGTCGGTGTTCTCCCAATCGATCCAGGAAATTTCGCTGTCCTGGCAGTAGGCGTTGTTGTTGCCCTTCTGAGATCGGCCCAGTTCGTCGCCGGCGAGGATCATCGGCACCCCTTGGGACAACACCATCGTGGCCAACAGCGCCCGTTGTCGTCGACGTCGCACCTCGAGGATCTCGGCGTTTTCGCTCGGGCCCTCGACACCGGAGTTCCATGAACGGTTGTGTTGCTCGCCGTCTCGGTTCTCCTCACCGTTCTCTTCGTTGTGACGTTCGTTGTAACTGACGAGGTCGGCGAGGGTGAAGCCGTCGTGAGCGGTGACGAAGTTGATGCTGGCCGACGGTCGGCGGCCGTTCTTCTCATAGAGATCGGAACTTCCGGTGAAGCAGGAAGCGAAGTCTCCCAATGTGCCGGGCTCGCCCCGCCAGAAATCTCGAATGGTGTCGCGGTAGCGACCGTTCCATTCCGACCAAAGCGGTGGGAAACGACCGACCTGATAGCCGCCCTCGCCGACATCCCACGGTTCAGCGATGAGCTTGACCTGCCGCAGGGTCGGATCTTGATGGATGATGTCGAAGAACGCTGCGAACTGGTCGACGTGATGCGAATCCCGGGCGAGGGCGGCGGCCAGGTCGAACCGGAAGCCGTCAACGTGCATCTCCTCCACCCAGTAACGCAGCGAGTCCATGATCAGCTGGAGCAGATCGGGTTGTGAAACGTTGAGGGTGTTGCCGGTGCCGGTGTAGTCGACGTACTCGCGGCCGTCGTCGGGTGACAAGCGGTAGTAGCTGGCATTGTCGAGGCCTTTGTGAGCGAACGTCGGACCCAACACGTTGCCCTCACACGTGTGGTTGTAGACGACGTCGAGAATGACCTCGATACCGCCCTCGTGAAGCGCTCGCACCATGTGCTTGAACTCTTGGACTTGTTGCCCTGACTGGCCCCAGCCGCTGTAGCCGTTGTGAGGGGCGAAGTAACCGATGCTGGCGTAGCCCCAGTAGTTGCTGAGTCCGCGATCGACCAGGAATTGTTCGTTGAGGAATTGATGCACCGGCATCAGTTCCAGTGCGGTCACTCCGAGCTTCTGCAGGTGCTCGATGATGACGGGATGGGCGATGCCGGCGTAGGTGCCGCGGAGTTCTTCGGGAATGTCGGGATGGGTTGCGGTGAGACCCTTGACGTGGGCCTCGTAGAGGATGGTGTCACGTCGGGCCCGCTTGGGGCGACGATCGATTCCCCAATCGAAGAACGAGCTGACAACGATCGACCGGGGCACGAACGGAGCGCTGTCGGTCAACTCGGGATGATCCGGGAGATCGGCCAGATGATCGTAAACGGCAGGATCGAATTCGACGGCGCCTTCGACGGCCTTGGCGTACGGGTCGAGAAGGAGCTTCTGAGGGTTGAACCGATGCCCCCGCTGCGGATCCCAGGGTCCGTGGGCCCTGAATCCGTATCGCTGGCCGGGGCCGATGCCCGGGATGTGACCGTGGTGGACGAAGGCGGTGACCTCGGGAAGCTCGATTCGGCGTTCGCTGGCCTGGGCCAGCGGCCCGTCACCGAAGAGACAGAGTTCGACGCGTTCGGCGTTTTCGGAGAACACGGCGAACGTCGTGCCCGAACCATCCCAGGTTGCTCCGAGTGGGTAGGCAGTTCCGGGCCAGATCTCCGGCATCAGGGTGCTCGCTTCTGCATTCGGGTGCCTGGGGGCACATGAGCTGATGCACGTTAGCGGGCGGTGTACCCGGCATCGACCGGAATGATTGCTCCGGTCATGTAGCTCGCCCGGTCCGAGGCAAGGAACACCACGACCTCGGCAATTTCGTCGGGCTGGGCCAGACGTTTCATGGGAATCGTGGCATCGGCCAGCGCCTGGAGGTCGGCCGCACTCGGTGGCTCTGGTCTCTCCGATGCCAGCATCGGCGTGTTCACTTCACCCGGGGCCACAGCGTTGATGCGCACCCCGGACGTGGCGTAGTCGAGCGCCATGGCCCGCGTGAGTTGATGCACCGCTCCTTTGGACGCGCAGTAGGCCAGAGCGCCGGTGGAGCCGACTCCACCCCAGATGGAGCCGAAGTTCACGATCGAGCCTCGCCCCGCCGCGAGCATGTGGAGCAGCGCAGCACGAGACATGAAGAACACGCCGTCGACGTTCACACCCATCACCCGACGCCATTGCTGGTCATCCGTGCCGATTCCGTCGGCCCGATGAATCGTGCCGGCGCAGTTGACGAGTACATCGAGCCTTCCGTGCGTCTCGACGATGTTGTCGATGGCAGAACGGCAGAAACTCGAGTCGCTGACGTCGCCACAGTGAGGGTGGGGGGCTCCGATTGCGGATGCGACCCGCTCGGCTCCGGGCCGATCTCGGTCGATGATCACGACGGTGGCTCCTCGGGCCGCGAACAGCCGGGCGGATGCGGCCCCCATCCCCGATGCGCCACCGGTGATCGCCACGACATGATCGGTGAACTCTCGGTGTCCCGCTTCGTCGGATTGCACACCCGCCGCCAGACCCGCTGCTACTGAGTCTTCTGCCATCACAGTCTCCGTAGATCGACTTGGCGGACGCGGTGGTCAGGGCCCTTGCGGAGGATCAGATCAGCCCGTTCCCGGCTCGGAAGAATGTTCTCGATGAGGTTGCGCTCGTTGATGGAGGTCCAGATTCCGGTGGCCGTCCGTTCTGCTTCTTCGTCGGTCAGGACGGAGAAGCGATGGAAGAAGCTGTCGGGATCCTTGAAGGCAGTTTCCCGGAGCGCAAGAAAGCGTTCGACATACCAACGTTTCACGTCGAGTACGTCGGCGTCGACGTAGATGGAGAAATCGAAGTAGTCGGATACGAAACGAGGGTTCCCGCTGTCACTGAGCCCCGTCTGGAGGACGTTCAACCCTTCGACGATCACGACGTCGGGCAGAGCAACGATGATCTCCTCGTCTTCGAGAATGTCGTAGGTGAGGTGTGAGTAGACCGGGGCCGACACTTCCGACGCCCCGGACTTGATGTCCGACATGAACTGGAGGAGCCGACGACGGTCGTAACTCTCGGGAAATCCCTTCCGCTCCATGAGTCCCCGTTCGAGAAGAATCGAGTTGGGATACAAGAAGCCATCGGTGGTGACGAGGTCGACCTTGGGGTGGGCCGGCCAGCGGTCGAGCAGGGCCTGCAGGACGCGGGCGGTCGTCGACTTGCCGACGGCCACCGAGCCGGCAACCCCGATCACGTAGGGAACCTTCGCCGGAAGCTTTCCGAGGAAGGTGTCGCTTGCTCGATAGAGCTCCTGGGAGGCGTTCACGTACAAGTTGAGCAACCGAGACAACGGCAGGTAGATCTCGGCGACGTGGTCCAGACTGAGCGCCTCGTTGATTCCCTTCAGTCGTTCGAGATCGGCCTCGGACAGCGTGAGGGGGGTGGAGGCCCGGAGTTCGCTCCATTGCTCGGCCGTGAACTCCATGTAAGGAGACAGCGCGCTGGTTTCACTCACGGGGAAAGTTCTTCGGTGAGGAGGACGCCGTCGGCGAGAAGCGTCGAGACTTCATCCTCGGTCGATCCCAGCCAATCGGCGAGAACCGAAGCGTTGTGTTCGCCCCGATGTGGGGCCGTGCCCCGCACCGCCGATCGAGCGTTGCTGAAGTGATAAGGCGACTGGACCACCCGGCGACGCGAGCCCGCTCGATCGTCGATCTCGACCGACAACTCGCGCTCCTCGGCGGCCTCGGTGAAGAAGACTTCCTCGGGTTCGCGAACGTCGGCCCATGCCACGTTGGCCGAGTCGAGCGACGACACGAGCTCGTCCCGCGTGCCGAACCCGACGAAGTAGGTGGAAAGGGCTTGATGGCGGGCCTCGATCTTTGCCTCCAACGACGCCTCGGGCCCGAGCCCGTCATCGACCAGGCCGGCGGTCGAGAGCTGGTACCAAATGGCCCGCTCATTGCCTGACACCAGGATGTTTCCGTACGAGGTGGGCCATGTGTGGCCCCCGAGCCGGATGATCTCGCCCTCGGGGTCGAGCACGTTGTGGGCGTAGTCGTCGGTGACCGTCATCGTGTTGAGCATGGCGATGTCGATGTGTTGCCCGACCCCTTCCCGATCACGGAGATGAAGGGCGGCAAGCAGCGCCACGAGGCCGTGCAGCGAGGCATTGGTGTCGGCGATCGAGAGCATCGGATCGCTGGGGGCCGTGCCGTCGAATCGAGACTGGCGCCCCATCAAGCCCGATTCGGCATGGATGATCGGGGCGAACGCGGCCCGTTGTGACCACACACCCTGTTGTCCGAATCCCGAGATCGACAGCATCACGACATCGGGGTTCACCGCCGCGAACTGCTCGTATCCGAGCCCGAGGCGGCTCATCACGCCGGGCCGATAGTTCTCGACGATCACGTCGGCTTCGGCCCCTAGTCGAAGCAGCAGGGCGGCCGCTCCAGCGGCCTTCATGTCCACGCAGATGTTTCGCTTGCCGGCGTTCTGTTGGGTGTAGAAACCGGTCAGGCCCGCCACCTTCACGCCCCACAAACGGGTCAAGTCGCCGTCGGGTGGTTCCACTTTCACCACGTCGGCGCCGAGATCGGCGAGCATGCGCGTGGCAAACGGTCCAGCCACGACACGAGAGAAGTCGAGGACCTTGAGGTCTGAGAGTGGGTCGAACACCCGTGCATCGTGGCAGCTCGATCGGCCCGGTGCGAGTTCCGCGAGCCGGACCCGAACGAACTACGGTCCGGCCGGTGAATGCCTGGGTTCTACGCCGTCAAGCGGCTCGCGTCATCCTCCTCGACCGGGCCGGCCGAGTGTTCCTCATCAACTCGATCGATCCCAATGATCCGACCAAGCCGGCCTGGTGGGAAATCCCCGGCGGCGGAATCGATCCCGGTGAGCAATCGGCGGATGCCGTGGCCAGAGAACTACGGGAAGAAGCCGGAATCACCGAGGCCGAGATCGGACCCGTTGTCTACACCCAATACGTCGAATTCTCCTTCGGCGGCTACGACTTCGAGCAGAACGAAGTGCTCCACGTTGCCATCACCGATCAAACCGAGATCCGCGAACCCGAGGGTCTCGAGTTCCTCGAAGCGTTGGCGTTCAGAGGAGCCCGATGGTGGACACTCGAGGAGGTCCGGGCCAGTCAGGAGCCGTTTCTGCCCCCGCGTCTCGCCGAGTTGCTCCCCTGCCTCGTTGCCGGCGACTTTCCTGATCCTCCAGTCGACCTCACGATCATCTGAGCAGACGCGCCCCTGACCTCAGCGTGATGTGAGTTCTCGACGTCGGGACTCGACTGCTGCGCTCAGCTCGTTCAGAGCTCGATCGAGGTCATGCCGTGCGCCGACCTGGTTCGCTTGGTCGACGGAAGGAGCGGCGAAGCCCGCTGTTTCGATGGTGGCTCGCGTGCGGCTGATCGCCCCGGGGTCGACGCCCCTCTGCTCGAGGTCGGCGAAGCGATCGCGGAGTGTGCGGGAGCCTGTCCATTCGAGATCGAGTCGAGCCCCGAGCTGCTCGAGTCGGTGCTGAACCGGATCGATTTTGCGACGGTGCAGGCGGCGGTGGACCACGTGCCAGCCGGCCGCGCTGGCCCCGAAGGCACCGATGATCGCCAACAAGAGGACCCACGGAATCTCGGTTTGCTGGGTCGGGACGACGACCTGTTCCCCGGCGAGCGGCACGCCCGATGTCGGGTCGAACGCTTGCCAGCCGATGCCCGGGAAATACACCTCGGTCCAAGCGTGGCCGTCGCTGCCCCGAGAGATCCATTCCTCCGTGGCTTCGTCGTATTCGCTCGGCACGTAGCCAACTGCCATCCGTGCCGGAATGCCCAGCGAGCGGAGCATGACGATCATCGAGGTCGCGATCTGCTCGCAATAGCCAACTCGGACGTCGAACAGCAGTCGATCGACCGGGTCGATGCCGGCCGGCGCGTCCGGGACGTCTCGGGTGTATTCCACATTCCGGTCGAACCAGTCCTCGAGTGCGGTCACCTTGTCGTAGATCGTCGGCGAATTCTCGGTGATGGCCAGAGCCAAGGTTGCGGTTGCTTCCGACACGTCGTCCTCTACGGCGTAGGCGGCCAGAATCGTTTCGGGGACTCGTCCGAGATCGCCGGACTGCCGGAGTTCGTCGGCCGTGATCGCCAGAATATTGCTTCGAACGGTCCACTGGGCTCCGGCTCCAAGCGGCTCGGTGGGGCGAATGGATCGATCTTGCAGACTGAGCGTTCCTTCGAAGTCCTCGTAGTAGAGGACCGAGATCTCGTCGGCTCCGAGGAACACGTCGAGGCCCGACTGTTCGAGTGTGAAGGTCTGGACGACTTCTTCCGAACGGGGATCGGGGGCATCCTCGCTGATACGGAAGCCGCTTCCCGGCATCACATAAGACCCGTTCTCGGAGAGGTCGCGCCAGTAGCGGCCGTCGTAGGTGTCATAGGTGATGCCCCGCCAATACAGCGGCTTCTCGGATCGGACCCGGAGAATGATCTCGTCGTCGAGTTGAGCCGAGTCACCGGCATCCAGTACGCCACGGAGGCCGGGATGGCTGCGCTGTCGGCCGACCCCGGTGGCCCCTTCGTTCCATTCGATGACGGCGCTCGGCAGTACCTCGAACTCGGGAATGGCTCGCCCCCCGATGACGCTCAGGGCCAGCACCGTGACGATCGACACGATGACGAGCGGCGCCATGTGGAGGGGCTGCCGGAGGGGCCAGCGGGGATCTCCGAAGCGATCGGTCTGCACGGTCATGACCGTGAAGTTGTCCACTTGATCGGCCGCGAGAGCGACAAGGGCGGCGGCGACGACGAGTCGTTCGTCGATTTCCATCGCCGCCGCCTGTTGAGCTTGCTGCGGAGCGGCGGTGATGATCGCCGTGAGGAAGACCGACGTGCCGAGGGGCAAACGACCGCGAGTTGCACTCTGCTGGAGCCACGCCCCCAAGGCGGCCGAGACACCCAGCATCAGCATCCAGTCGCTGTTGCGGGTCAGCTGAAATCCGAGAAGTCCGAACAGGGCTGCGAATGTCGCCACCGATGTGATTCTCCGCCCCGAACTCTTGTCGACGGTGACAGGAAGGGGGTAGAAGACGCCGATGGCGAGGGCCGTCGAGAAGAGCACCCAGCCCGTGAACGAGGGCCCGTAACTCGCAATGACGAGAATGAGCCCGAGGAGGCGCATGCTTCGGACCGATACCCGATGCTCGATCATCGGGCGCCGTTCTCGTCGATCGTCAGCACGTCAACCGTCGACGGATCGATCGCGGCGAGGCTGATACTTGCGGGGCCGCTGGAGCCGTGGGCAAGTGCCTCGTGGAAGGCCCGGGACGCTGGGCCCGACGCCACGATCGGTCCCGTGGGCGTAGCCACCCCGAGCTGAACCTCCAGACCGAGGCCCGCCGCGTGCTCTACCGCGAATCGGGCCAGACCCAACGCCGAGTCCACACCGTCGGGGCCGAGCGCACTCGCTACGACGAGCAGCGGCCGAAGTTCGTTGCCGTCGCCCCCTCGATCACGGACCATGACCTCACCCGTGCGGGCGATCGAAGGCCAATGGAGGTCCATCCGACGGTCGCCCTCGCGGTAGGGACGCACCCCGACGAGTTCCGTCGTCGAATCGGTGCTGATGCGTTGTTCGATGATCGACGCAATCGTGGGATCGTGTTGGGGCGCCGGAATGACGAGGAGCGGTTGGACTGGAGTCATTTCGAAATCGCGGGCGATGAGGACCAAGGAGAAGAAGCCGCCGGTCACCACCCGGAGCGTCACGGTCCGGTGACTGCCGCGGGCGAAACATGTTGCCGCCAGCACGCCATCTCCCGGTGGACCGAACGCGGGCGTCGAGCGCAACCCCTCGCTGAAGTGCGCACCGACGATCCGTCCGAGAGGCCAACCGATGGTGACATTGATCGCCTTGGACCTCGACGTTTCGACGAACCTCGGCAGCGTGGCGCTGACCGTCACCGATCTCGAGATGATCAAGCCGACGACCAGATCGACGAGGACCAGGGCGACGAGTCCGAGCGAGAGATGACGCAGGAGTCCGACGTTCCCGAGTGAAATCGGGAGTCCCAAGAACACGATCGGCAGGATGATGCTTCCCCCGAACGACAGCAGCGGACGAGTTTTCACGACCGTGCCGACGACCCGGCCATCGGCAGCACATGCGGGGTGCTGAATCCGTTGGCTGCGGTCGACCGAAGTTGTCAGACCTGCTGCCCCGGCCGCCGATGCGTCGGAAACGGGCACCTCAGCCCCCGGAGACGGGTACTGCGACTTGTTCGAGTGCAATCCGCACCCGCTGTGTGACTTCCTCGAACGTGGAGTTGGGACCGATCAGACGGTGAGCGAGCGTTGGAGCGGCTGCCGCCTTGATGTCGTCGGGAATCACGAATTGTCGACCATCGAGAACGGCCATGCCCTGCCCCAACTCGACGAGTGAGCGAGACCCGCGCACGCTGATGTGGCCCTGCTGGCGCACGACGGAGCAGAGGTCGAGGACGTAGTCGAGGATCGAGTCGGCCACATGGACGGCTGCCACGGCTCTCCGCACTTCGGCCCAGGCATTTGCGGGCAGCACGGGCTGGATCTGATCGACGAGGTCGATCGCCGCGTCACGGCGCAGGAGTTCCCGCTCGCCGGCTCGATCAACCGGCCCCAGTTCGACGGCAATGTCGAATCGATCGAGTTGACCCGACGCCATGGCGAATGTTCCCGTCGAGCCTCGTGGATTCATCGTGGCGATGACGAAATACGGATCGGGCAGCTTTCTGACGGCACCTTCGATCGAGATCTTGCGCTCGGCCATCACCTGGAGCAGCGCCGACTGCGTACGCGGTGAAATCCGGTTGATCTCGTCGACCAACACGACATTCGACAGCAACGGACCGGGACGATATCGCCATTCGCCGGTTGCCTGATCGAGAATGACGGCGCCCGTGAGGTCGGTGGGTAGGAGATCTGGACCACCCTGGACTCGTCGGAATTCTCCGCCGATGACACGAGCGGTGGCACTCGCGAGGGTCGTCTTCCCCACCCCGGGAAGATCGTGCAGCAACATATGGCTACCCGTGAGGACGGCGGCCGTGACGAGCCTGACCTGCTCTGGCTTGCGGATCAGAACAGAACCGAGCGCACCTTCGACCCGCCGAGCAACCTCCTCGAGCCCATTGGGCGACTTGGCGTCGTCGGACGGGATCGGACGGCTCGGTTGAGTCTCGGACGCCGAAGCGGCAGCAGTGGCAGGGGCAGTCATTCCCCCAGAGATCGGAACCTTTGCCGTCGGACTTTACGAAACAGGGCCGCGATCAGGCGCTGATGTCGGGCGCTGATGTCGGGCGCTGATGTCGAGCGCTGATGTCGGGCGCTGATGTCGGGCGCTGATGTCAGAGCGTGGTGTCGGCGCCCAGAATGACGATGACGGTGGCGGTGTCTTGGGAAACGCCGACATCGGCGGGCATCGGTGCGGTGTTGGTGACCGGGATGTTGAGCAGCGTGGCGATGACCTCGGCATCCGCTCCGAATCCGTCGACGTAGTACACCGTGCTCGCGTCGAGCTTGACCGAGGAGTTCTTGGCTCCGAGCATCACGTACCCGGCATTCTCGAGGATCTGTGTGGCTCGGCCGGCAACGCCACCCTTGTTGGCGCCGTTGCCCACCAGAACCTGTACCTCGTTCGAGGCGCGGGCCGGGATGGTGGTAGTTGTCTCCTCATCGGGCACGACGGGCGCAGTGACCGGCGCGACTTCGGTGGTGGGGATGGTCACGACCTCGGCCTTTTCGGCGTCGACGAGACCTTCGCTGGTGGTGTCGAAGAGCGCTCGGGTGGCGGCGACGAGGGCGAAGGCCATGCCGAGCAGAACAACCGCAAGGAGCACGGCGTTCACGAAGTCATGGCGCTCGATTCGATCCATTCAGCTGTTCTCCTGTATTCGATCTCACCGAAATGCGACCCGAACCCGACGGCTCATTGACCCCATGAGGGTAGGGCCGGGGAGGACCATAGAGGCAGCATGGCGCTGGATGCGTTCACGGCTCACGAATCTGTGAGGGTCAAAACTGCACTCAGACGAGCAGGGCGACAAAGGATCGAAGGTCGTCCACGAGTGCCTCTGGTTGTTCGAGGGCGGCAAAGTGACCGCCTTCGTCGAAGGTGCTCCAGTGGACGACCTTGAAGTACTCCTCGGCCCAGCGTCGACTCGCCCGGTAGATTTCCTTCTCGAACATGGCCCCCGCCATCGGCACCGCTCCCCTGTCGCTGCTGGACAATCGCTGTCCGGCGTGCTGGAACTCGTAGTAGATCCGGGCTGCGGATCCAGCCGTGTTCGTGAGCCAATACAGCATCACGTTCGTGAGAAATCGGTCGCGATCGATGGTGTCGAACACCTGGCCGTTGTTGTCGGTCCATGTGTGGAACTTCTCGTAGATCCACGCGCAGAGGCCGGTGGGAGAATCGGCCAGTGCATAGCTGAGCGTTTGCGGTTTCGACCCCTGAATGGCCTGGTAGCCGGTTTCGTGGGTTCGAAAGGCAACGTTGCGTTCGAGCATGAGGCGCTCTTCATCGGTTGCGTCGGCGATCAGTTCGCTGCTGGGGGCAATCGCCAGCATGTTCAAATGAACACCGATGCAGTGCTCGGGGTCGGCCCGGGCCAGGAAGGACGTGATGATCGATCCCCAATCGCCTCCTTGAGCCACGTATCTGTCGTAGCCGAGGCCCGCCATCAGCTGTTTCCACATGCCGGCAATTCGCTGCGGGTGGACCCCGGTGGTCACGGTTGGACCGCTGAATCCGAATCCTGGGAGTGAGGGAATGACCAGGTGAAATGGCGTGGCGCCGTCGGTGGGGGCGGTCAACGTCTCGATGAGGTGAACGAACTCCACGATCGACCCCGGCCATCCGTGGGTGAGCAGCAGCGGAATGGCGTCGGCATCAGCTGATCTCACGTGGACGAGGTGGATCTGTTCGCCATCGATCGTGGTGAGGAACTGGGGCCAGCGATTGATCTCGTTCTCGGCTGTCCGCCAGTTGTATCCGTTGGCCCAATGAGCCACGAGCTCTTGCAGCTCGGACTTTTCGGCGCCGTAGACCCACTCCTGGCCGGGAAGCTGGTCTGGCCACCGAGTGGCACCGAGACGTCGTTTCAGGTCGTCCAGCGCGGCCTCCGGTATGTCGATCGCGAATGGTTCGAAGGCCAGAGGTTCGTCAGTCACGGGCCGATCCTGCCATGTCAGCCTGTGTTGCGCATCCCTGCTGCCACCCCGTTGACCGTGAGCAGAAGCGCTCGGCGAAGCCGAGGATCGTCGGAATCAGCGGCCCGGGCCCGGGCCAGGAGATCGATCTGGAGCACGTGAAGCGGGTCGAGGTAGACGTCACGTATCGAGAGCGTTCGCTTGAGCACCGGAAGGTTGTCGAGCAGGCCACGATTCGTGATGTTCGTGAGCTCGCTCACTGTTCGCCGGTGTTCGTCCTTGACCTGGTCGAAGAGTGGTCTGAGTTCCTTCTCGACGAGCCGATCGACATAACGGGAAGCGATTTCGAGGTCGGTCTTGGTGAGGGTCATCTCGACGTTGGAGACGAAGGTCTGAAAGAAGGTCCAGTGTGCGAACATGTCGGCCAGGACATCTTCGTGGCCAGCCGATCGGGCGGCCGCGATTCCTGATCCCACGCCGAACCAGCCGGGGATGATTTGTCGACTCTGGGTCCAGCCGAAAACCCACGGGATGGCTCGGAGATCATCGAGATTGTTCCCGGCGCTGCTTCTTCGAGCGGGGCGGGATCCGATGTTGAGCGAACCCAGTTCTTCGACCGGCGTCGACGATTGGAAGTATTCCGGGAGCTGTGGATGCTCGACGAACTGTCGATAGGCGGCGAAGGCGGCCGAGGAGATCAGCTCCATCACGTCTGACCAGCGTTCGATGGTGTGGGGATCGTGGCGCGGGGCCCGTTGCACGACGGTGGCCTCCAGCACGGCGCTGAGCGCGAGGTCGAGATTGCGGTTGGCGATGTCGGGTTGGCCGTACTTGTCTGCGATCACTTCACCCTGCTCGGTGATCTTCAGCTCGCCGTCGATGACGCCCGACGGCTGGGCCAGGATCGACTCATTGGTGGGTCCACCCCCTCGGCCGACGGTGCCACCCCGACCGTGGAACACCCGGATCCGCACGTTGTGGCGGGCCGAGACCTCGCGAATGACTCGCAATGCCTTGTGGATCTCCCACTGGCTTGTTGCGATGCCGCCGTCCTTGTTCGAATCGGAGTAGCCCACCATCACTTCCTGCACGCCGCCCCGCAACTCCACGATGCGTCGATAATTCGGAGTGGTGAGCAGTCGGTCGAGTGTCGCTTCCATGGACCGAAGATCGTCGATCGTCTCGAACAGCGGAACAAAGCCGAGTCGGGCCACGCCGGCCGGAAGATCGATGAGCCCGACCTCGCGAGCCAGCAGCACGGGCGCGAGCACGTCGTCGATGCCTTGGGTCATCGAGATGATGTAGCTCTGGATCAGATGATCGCCGTGGGTGTCGAGAAGCTCTCGGAGCACGCGGAACAACGCCAGGGCGTCGGTGTCGTCGACCGGTGTGCCCGGTGGCGCCAAGGGTCGCCGCGAGTTCAGTTCGGCGAGCAGCAGCGCGGTTCGCCCGGCCCGATCGGTGGGATACGCTGTGCCGTCCTCGCCGAAGAGGCGGTCGAGCGATGCGTGATGAGCCTTGGTGTGCTGGCGAATGTCGAGGCGGGCCAGGTGGAAGCCGAGGGCGGTGACGAGGCGTCGGACTCGGGCGAGCCGGCCGTTGGCGAGCAGGGTCCCCCCGTTGGCTCGCAAGGACCGATCGATGACGGCCAGATCTTCGGCCAGTTCGTCAGCCCGCTCATACGGGTCGGGTCCCATGGGCGTGCGGGCCGTGTGGGCGAGTCGTTCGAGCATCACTCCCAGCCGGAGCCGGTAGATCTCGCCGTCGTTGAGTCGGCCGATACGGGTGTGCACTCGAGGGTGATTGCTGCGGTCGGTTTCCACGGCTCGGCGCAGTTCATCGCTCGTCGGGCGGATCAACTCGCTCGGGCTGAGTTCGAATCGTAGGCCTTCGAGCTCTTCGGTGAGGATACGAAGGGCCCGGGTTCGGTGGAGCCCGACGACCTCGAGGGTTGTGGCCGGCGTGACGTTGGGGTTTCCGTCGCGGTCGCCACCGACCCAGCTCCCGAACGTGATCGGTGCGTGCGCAGGATCGAAATCGATGCCGAGTGGCTCCAGGGTTGCCGCCATGTCGGCCCAGAGTTCGGGAAGGCCCTCGCGAGCCATCTGGTCGATGTAGTAGAGCGTGGTGCGGGCCTCATCCAGCGGAAGCGGCCGCTCACGACGGATCTCGTCGGTCTGCCACATGGCATCGATGAGTTCGTCGATCCGGCGGTCGATTCGACGAACTTCGTGCGAAGAGCACGATTCGCGGCGGCTGGTGAGTTGCGACACCTCGGCCAGTTTGTCGAGCATTGATCGGCGGGAGGCCTCGGTCGGGTGGGCCGTGAACACCGGGATCATCTGTGTGCGGGCCAGAGCGGCCTCGATCTCCGAGGCGGTGAACCCGCGTTCCAGAAGGCGGGAAACGGTGTCGGCGAAGCGGCCCTCTTCGGCCAACTTCACATTGAGTTCTTCGATGCGATGGACCTGTTCGGCCACGTTGGCCAGATGGAAGTAGGTGGTGAAGGCACGCACGAGCCGGATGCCGTCGATCACCTCGATCTGATTGAGCACGTCTCGTAGTTCGTCGCCGGCTGCATCGTCGTCTTCTTGTCGCAGGCGGCGAGCCAACACGCGCACCTGCTCGACAAGGGCGAGGAAGTCGGAACCTTCCTGTCGGGTGATCGACGCCCCCAATTGCCGTCCGAGCCGTCGGATATCGGCTCTCAGTGCATCGGTGGCGGCCACGTCGTCGGTCGAGGTGGCGATTCCTTCGGCTGCAGATTCAGGCACCAGGAGGAATGTAACAAGAGAACCCGGCCCCGCTCGTCGCTGGGGCCGGGCCTCTCCTTCTGCCCCGAACCCGCACAAGGCGGGCGATATGGCGTCGCAGCCTCACCACAACGTTCGGCTGCTGGCGCTTGGAATCTATCGACCGGATGGCTCGGCAATTGAGCCGAGACCGGTGATGGGCATAACGTCGGCTCGTGGACTTCACGATGCCTTCCGAGATCCAATCGCTGCTCGACCAACTCGATGCGTTCATCGAGGATGAGATCAAGCCTCTCGAACGGGAGAACGACAACATTCGATTCTTCGATCATCGGCGCGAGTACGCCCGAACCGACTTCGAACGAGACGGATGGCCGAACGAGGAATGGGAAGCGCTTCTCGGTGAGATGCGCCGCCGGGCCGATCAGGCCGGTTTCCTGCGTTACCACTTGCCGAAGAAGTTCGGAGGCATGGATGGTTCCAACCTCGGCATGGCGGTGATTCGGGAGCATCTGGCCGCGAAGGGCCTCGGTCTACACAATGACCTCCAAAACGAGAGTTCGATCGTCGGCAACTTCCCAACGGTGCTGATGATGGATCTGTACGGAACCGACGAACAGAAGGCCGAGTGGATTCCCAAGATGCTCGCGGGGGAGGCGCGAATCGGCTTCGGGCTGACCGAACCTCTGCACGGGTCCGATGCGACGTGGATGGAAACCACCGCCGTCCGTGATGGCGACGAGTGGGTGCTGAACGGTGCCAAACGGTGGAACACCGGTCTGCACGCAGCCACCCACGACTACGTCTTCGCCCGGACGTCAGGTGATGCCGGTGATTCCACCGGCATCACGTGTTTCATCGTCCCGGTCGAATCGCCGGGTTTCGTCACCGAGTTCATGTGGTGGACGTTCAACATGCCCACCGACCATGCCGAGGTGACGCTGAATGACGTTCGGGTCGCTGACTCCACCAGGCTCGGTGCCGAGGGCCGGGGCTTGGCCGTGGCTCAGACGTTCGTGCACGAAAACCGGATTCGTCAGGCGGCGTCGGGCGTCGGGGCGGCCCAGTACTGCATCGACGAGTCGGTCAAGTACGCGCGGGAACGCAAGCCGTTCGGCAAACCGCTCAGTCAGAACCAGGCGATCCAATGGCCGCTGGCCGAGTTGCACACCGAGAACGAAATGATTCGAGGACTCGTTCGCAAAACGGCGTGGGAGATGGATCAGGGGGTCGATCCCACCCGGATCTCGGACAAGGTCGCGATGTGCAATTACCGGGCAAATCGTCTCGTGGGGCAGGCCGCCGATCAGGCCATCCAGGTGCACGGAGGCCTCGGCTACAGCCGCCATCTCCCGTTCGAGCACATCTACCGGCATCATCGGCGCTACCGAATCACCGAAGGATCCGAGGAGATCCAGATCCGCCGTGTGGCCCAGTTCCTGTTCGGTTTTGCCGGTGAGCGCAAGGACAACATCGGGCCCAGTTTCGCCAGTCGGTTCAACTCTGTGCAGCGAGGGGCGCCGGCCAGTTGGTGATCAGCCCGGCACCGCGGTTTCGCTCGGCACCGCGGTTTCGCTTGGTTCTGCGGTTTCGCCGGGGGCGGTTTCGCCGGGAGCAATGAGTCGGGCCCGAGTCAGGAACGCAGTGTGGGCCACCATGCGGTGATCGGGTCGAACGGCCTGACCCTCGACGTGCCAGCTGCGATTCAGGACTTCGATGGTCCGCTCCTCGATGAAGTTCGTGGTGTTCAGCACTTCTCGGAGGCGGATCACTTGCGTGATCGACGGGGTGTAGGCAACGAAGATGCCGCCGGGGCGGAGCGCTCGTTGGGCGTGGGGTACGACCTGCCAGGGCTCGGGAAGGTCGAGCATGACGCGATCGTACGTGCCATCGATTTCTTCGTAGGCAGAGCGAATGTGGATCTCGTAGCGGTCGCTCACGTCACCCATGAAGGCGTTGATGTTCTTCATGGCCCGGGAAGCGAAGTCTTCTCGAATTTCATACCCCGTGACGGTGGCTCCGTTGCGGAGCAGCATCATCGAGAGGGCTCCGGAGCCGATGCCGCTTTCGAACACCCTCATTCCCGGACCGATGTCGCCCATCACCATCATCGGTCCGAGGTCTTTCGGGTAGATGACCTGAGCACCTCGAGGCATGTTGAGGATGTAGTCCTCGAGCGTCGGTCGGAAGACCCGGAATCGCTGACCTCTCGTGCTGTGCACGTCGATGCCTTCGGGTTGTCCGATCATGAGCGCGTGGGCCGTGATCCCGGCATGCGAATGGAATTCGCCACCTTCTTCGAGCGTGATGAGATAGCGGCGGTCCTTCTTGTCGGTGAGAAGAACCAGCTCACCCAGGGCCATCTCGGCTCGTGGTGTGGTGACGGTCATGTCGGTTTGGCTCCTGCGGTGTTTTCGACCAGGCGGCAGAACGCACACACCTCGGCACTGGATGTGGACCCGCATCTGATGCATGCACCGAGGACGACAGGGGTTTCGATGCCGCTCGACGAGTAGCCGTCGGCGACCGCCCGTTCGAACGGCTCGAGGGCATTGCGAAGAAAACCGAAGTAGAACGCGTTCTTGATCCCGGCCGAGGCTTCTTCGGCTCGGTTGAGCGCCTCTTTGAACTGCAGGTGCTTGTTACCGGCGGCCATTGGACACTCCTCGACCTGGTAGTCGAGGCCCTTGATGATGCAGTAGGCCGCTGTTTCCCGTTCGGTGAGGCGAACGAGTGGTTTCACCTTCTTCGGCAGGCCGTTGCCCGCCTCGAGAACAGGTTTCTGACGGGCGAGATACTCGACTTGCCATCGGAGCACGTTTCCGTAGAGCACTGCCGCCTCGTCGTCGAGGTTGTGGCCGGTCACCAAGACGTCGTACCCGCCGTCGAGCGCCGCCTTGTCGAAGAGGTGACGTTTGGAGAGGCCACAAGACGAGCAGGGAACGCGGTTGGACTTCGCAGCTGCCTGCGGAATGTCGTAGTCGTATTGCTCTCGAAGGTCGACTTCGATGAGCTTGATCCCCCGCTCTGCGGCGAACTTCCTGGCGTATTGGCCGGAGACATCGGAATAGTCGTCGATGCCGAGTCCGACGTAGAAACCGTCGGCGGCGTAGCCGAGCTCGAGCAGGATGTCCCAGATGGCGATGCTGTCTTTACCGCCCGAGACGGCGACGAGGCAGCGATCACCCTCGTTGATCATGTCGAATTCTTTGATGGCCTTGGCCACCTGATCGCGGCAGAACTTGGTGAAGTGATCGGGACAGAACGCTGCGTTGTGGCGGGGTAATTCGATGACGACCTCACCCAGACAAACCCGACACCTCATGTTCCACCGGAGATCACGGGGCGGATCTCGACCTCGTCTTCGTGCTTCAGCTTCGTGGTGCCGGGCACCAAGGTTCCGTTGCGAATGACGAGCACCGACTCGCGTTGAAACTCGAAATGGTCGAGTAGCGCGTTGACGGAAAGCGGGCCCTCGATCTCGATCTCACGCCGCGGGTTGCGCAGCAGCACACGCATCGCGTCAGACGAGCTGGCGGCTGCGACTACCGCCACGCTTCGATGCTCGAATGAGTCGCTTGTCGCGCTTGAGCGCAGCCTTGTTGGATCGGCGAGCAGCCTTTTCCTGCTTGAGCTGCTCTTCGTGGGTGACCGACAGGTGCTCGATGAGAATCCGGTCGCCCGGTTTGACGTGCGACAGATCGATCACGGCTTGGCGACCCGTGCGGCGCTTGGCAAACCGGAACAACGAGAGTGCCGCCGAGGTGAAGATCCACGACTTGGCCGGACCCCGGACGAAGGCCCGAACCATCCAGGTGATGACGAAGGGAAACATCTAGAGGCGACGGATCTCGAGGACCGTGCTCTTCTTCTTCCCGGCCTTGCGTCCCATGGCGTAGATGACGATCAGGAGGAGCACGGCGATCACCGAGCCGGCGATCACCATCTGCTTCTTGCTGTCCGTGGCCACGGTGTCGACCTGGCCCTGCACCTCTCGGAACTTCGACTCGAGGTCGGCCGGGGTGATCTTGGATGTTTGGCTCATGAGATGGCTTTCTTGGCCCGGACGAATGACATGACGAACAGGCCGATCAGTATCGCCAAGACGACGAAGGCGGCAACGTAGGGAACCACACTGCCGATTCCGCCACCGTCGAAGGTATCGAACTGGGTTTGGAAGAATCGGAGCGTGCCGAAACCGACGAAGATCGCGCCGAGAGCCATGCACATGGATCCCGCAATCCCCCACGCCAGGTAGCCCCCGAGGGTCTTCAGCGGTTCGATGGTTTCTTGTTTTGCGTAGGTGACCAGCATTTGCTGGAGTTCCTTCGCCCCGGTGAGGGGATTCGCACTCGCCACAGGTTCTACCTTCGTTCGTCTGCCGGGCCAGAGTGTAGGTCGAAGCGCCGATCAGTTCAGCCCTCGAGGAGTTCGAATTCGAACATCTCCTGCGCGTCTCGCAGGGCTTGATCGATGAGAGGAAGTCGTTGCTCGGGTCCGGGAGCAGCGAGAAAGCGCTGGCGATCGAATTGGGAGACGGGTGCCAACGTCGCGAGTTGCATCACTGCGTCTTCGACGACGGTGCTGATCTCGGGCAGGGGGCCGACGTCGTGACCGGCCTCCGAGGCTGTGGCGAGGCAGCGATTGAGTAATCCGGTGGTGGTGCCGACGGGTCCGGTGAGGTCGATCGTGGCCGGAACATCGGGCCAGTCTTCGATTCGGGCGATCGGGTAGGGATCATCGGGCAGCCACTCGACGACTCGAAAGCGGCGAACCCCGATCGTCACCACCACCCAACGTCCGTCGGTGAACGTCTCGGCGTGAACGATGCGGGCCACGGTGCCGAATCCGGATCTCAGGTCTTCTCCTCCGACCTCGAAACCTCGTTCGATGAGCGGTACACCGAACTCCCGTGCACTCAGGATGCGTTCGTCATCCAACACCGTTCCGCCGAGATCACCGGTGAGTTCGGTCGGAGTGCCTACGTCGTCAGCGGTGAGGTGTCGCATCAGGGCTTGGTAGCGGGGTTCGAACACATGGAGCGGGAGCACCATGGTGGGAAACAGCACCGATCCCAACGGGAACTGGGGCATGACGATCATGGCTCGAACTTAGCCCTCGTTCAGAACTCGGATCGGATCGAGGGGATCGATGATGTCGATCGAAGGAGCGTCGGGATAGGTGGCGAGTGACTCGATGAAGGGCTCTTGGAAGTCTCGCAAGGAAGGTGAGACCAGCCCCGCATTGGAGATGTAGCTGAAGGAGAGCACAATGTCGGGGTCATCGGCCGATACCACGAAGCCACTCAGCGCGGTTGCCGGATTCAGGGTTCCGGTCTTGGCGTAGAGGTGTCCGTCGGCCGGGGTGTTCTCGTGCCGGCCGGCGAGGCTGCCTCGCTCGCCGCCGATGCTGAGGGACTGACCGAACACCGAATCGAATCCGGCCGTGATCAGGAGGTCGTTGATGAAGGAGCAGGTGAGGCGATCGGTTTCGGCGAGTCCTGATCCGTCATCGATCACGATGCCGGTGAGATTGAGGTCGTCGTTGGAGGCGAGGATCGAATGAACGGCGGCGGCTCCGGCCTGGGTGCTGCCCTCACCGCTCACCGCGAGTCCGAGATGCTTCAACAAGATCTCGGCGCCGAAGTTGTTGCTCCAGGAATTGATGTGGGTGATCAGGTCGGACAGCGGCGGTGATTGGAGTCGGGCAACCTCGGTTGCCTCCGGAGGCCGTGTGCCGACAGCAACGGGGCCGACGGTGATGCCCCGCTCCGTCAAGAGGTCGGCAAAGACCCTCACGGCGTTGAGTGCGGGGTCGGTTGCTTTCGTGCGCAGCGTGAAGGTCGGGCTGTCCGGGTTCCAGCTGACGAAACCCTCGTTGACGGTGAGGGCCGAGAGCGGACCGGATTGATTCTGCACGATCAGACGGTCGGCCCAGGGACCGAATCGAACGGTGTCGAACAGCGTCTCGTCGCCGATGATCGAGCCGCTGATCGAGGTGATCCCGGAGGCGACGACATCATCGGCCAGGTTCTCGAGCCTGCTGGAGGCCCGTTCGTAGGCGGAAGGAATGATGTTGTCGTCCTCGTCTCGCTGCACGTACTGCGACCGCCAGTTGTCGGTGATGAGGAACGGATCGCCGCCTCCGACGAGGTAGAGATCGCCGTTCAGGACCCCGTTGATCACTTCGCCGGTGCGGGCCACTTCCGTGGAGAACGTGACGTCGGGCCCGAACTGCTGGAGGGTGGCATAGGTGGTGAGCAGCTTCTGGTTGGACGCCGGGATTAGGGCCAGATTGGCCCCTTCGTTTTCGAGCACGCGGCCGTTGACCTCGATGATGAGACAGCTCTGGAGATCGCCCTGGGTTTCGGACAGGCTGTCGAGGAAGCCGTCGATGATCGGTGCGACGGCGTCGTCGGCGATCGGAGCCTGGAGCGTTTCGGGGACGCGGCGCGCTGAGATGAGCGGTGTGCCGAGCGAACTCTCGTAGACGACGGGCGTGACACTGGCCTCATCGGTGTCGGCGGAGCGGGCCACCTGCAACGACCCGTAGGCGATGACCATCAGTGCGACGAGGGGGAACCAACGGCGAAAAAGACGGGCGTAGGACATGTTCCGACAACGCTACATCTGTTGCTGCTGGAACTGGGTGTACCTCCAGAGGTGGCCGAGTGCCGTGACGGCACGATTCGCCGACGCGTAGCAGAGTCGGCCGCTGGCTCGAACCGCCGCTGGACCGGCGTTGCTCGGGTCGGCGGTTGCCAGCTCGGTGGCGGTGAGGATCGGCTTGCCCGTTCTCTCGGAGATCTCGGCTGCGGCCTGGGCGAAACGGGCATCTTGGCGTTCGTGATAGGTCACGATTCGCTCGAGGCCATGGTCGGGATAGAACGTTCCTTCCCTCATCATTCGGGCTTGGTTCGATTGGATGCCGAGTCCGAGATAGATGATTGCGTCGACCGACGGATGGCCGGCGATCATCTCCATCACCTCGGGAATCGTGTCTCGTGTTTCCCCGCCAGCGAGATCGACCGGGTTGTTCCGGCTCCAGCGAGGCGGAAGTTTGGTGTCGATCTGGGCCAGCAGATCTTCCGGTAGGGCGAGGAGTTCCAGGTCGCTCTGGTGAATGGCGTCGGCGGTGACGACACCCCAGCCACCGGCCGTGGTCATCACAACCGTGCGATTGCCCTTCGGTAGGGGTTGGGTGGCGAAGGTTGCCGCTGCTTCGAACGCTTCCTCCACCGTGGCCGCTCGGATGACACCGGCCTGACGCATGGCGCCATCGAAGACCTTGTCGTCCGAAGCCAGCGAACCGGTGTGGCTCGCCGCAGCCCGGGCCCCGCCCGCGGTGGCACCGCCCTTCACGATGACCAGGGGTTTCTTGCTGGCGATGGCACGGACCGCGTTGTAGAAAGCGCGGCCGTCCTGGATCCCCTCGACGTAGGCAAGCCCCACCTTGGTGGCGGGATCCTCGGCATAGAAGCCGAGATAGTCGGCGACACCCACGGCCGCAGCATTGCCGGCCGAAACGGCTCGGCTGATGCCCACTCCGGTTTGGGCGGACCAGTTGAGGAAGGCGGAAACGAAGTTACCGGATTGGCTCGCCACCCCGATCGAGCCGGCTGGTGGGTAGGGAGCCACGATCTGGGCGCAGAGTTTCGAGGTGGTCGACACCACGCCCTGGCCGTTCGGGCCGGCGAGGATCATCCCGAGTTCTTCGCCGAGGGCCACGAGTTCGGCTTGGGCGGTGATGCCCTCCTCCCCCGCTTCTCCGTAGCCGGCACTCGTGATGAACGCAGCGGTGATGCCCTTCGCCGCACACTGCCGGAGCAACTCGGCGTTGCCCGAGGCCGGAGTGCAGACGAACACGAGATCGATCTCGCCACTCGGCAGATCGTCGATGGAAGGCACACATTGAATGCCCAACACCTCGGAGCCGTCGCGATTCGTACCGAAGACCTTGCCTTCGTATCCCGCCGACAACAGGTTGTGCAGGCTCACGAATCCGAACTTGCCGGGATGGGTCGATGCGCCGGCGACAACGACGCCCCGGGGCTCGAACAACGCTTGGAATTGGGCCTTTGTCGGCATCACTGACCTACTTCTACGAGAGCGTCGACAGCGACGGGAGCGCCGTTGTGGATGAGAATCGGATTCAGATCGATCGAGGCGATGGTGGGATCGGCCTCGGCTGCCGCCGACAGGGCCAAGAGAACATCGGCGAGGGCTTCACGATTCACCGCATCTTCGCCCCGGAAAGCCCCGAGCAGATCTTGTGTTCGTAGCTCATCGATCATGTTCTCGGCGTCGGTGCGAGTGATCGGCACCAGACGGATCACCACGTCAGCGATGGCCTCGGCCAGGATGCCGCCGACACCGAGCAGCACCGTGGGTCCGAACTGGGGGTCGGTGGACATCCCGCAGATGAACTCGCGATTGGACTTGACCATCGGTGCAACGAGCACGGAGACCTCGCCATCGTCGGGGGTGGCGGCGGCGAAGAGTTCGCTTGCAGCTCGTCGTACCTCATCGGCCGAGGAGAGGCCGAGACGAACCAGGCCCCGTTCGGTCTTGTGGGCGATGGCGTCGCCGTTGAGTTTGGCCACGACGGGATAGCCGAGTGCGTCCGCAGCCCTCACCGCCGCGTCGGTGTCGCTGGCGACTTCTTCGGAGAGGAAGGGAACGCCGTGGGGTGCCAGCAGCGCCTTGGACGCCGATTCGGAGAGAGTGGACGACAGAGTGGACGACATGGAGCGGCACTGTAGGTCCATGGTCGGTGCGGCCACATATGTTGGCCGGGGCCGTCCTACCCTCACGGAGATGGAGATCATTGCGGCGCTGTTCATGGATGACATCGAGCTTCGGTCGGTGGCCGGTCCGTCCACCAGAATCGACCTGGGTGGAATTCAATTCTCGGCTCCGGCACCCACACCGGTGCCCTGCTCCATCGCCCCCCACCTCGTGGTTCTCGTGTGGTGTCCGACCGACGGCAAGCCCGTCGGCGGTCTCGAGGTCGTGTTCCGGATGGAGGGGTCGGACGAGGCTGCCGAACCCATGGCCCGCAACGTTCAGGCCCTCGAGATAGAACCCGGAAAGTTCAACTACCGTTTGATTCGTGCCGATCTCGCCTTCGATGATTATGGAACCGTGATCGCCCATTGTCGGATCGATCAGGGTCCGGTCCGGGTCGTTCCCTACACGCTGCTGCCACCGGTCTCCTGATTCGGTGACCGGTCCGCTGATGGCTCGCAAATTCTCGGCTGGGATGAGCACCACGGCCGATGCTGGACTTGCGGTCGGCGAAGTCGTCGGAACCGTTCTCGAGCAGTTGGGCGGAGTCAGGCCCGATCTGGTCCTGCTCTTCGTTTCCGGGGCTCACACTGCACGGATGGCCGACTT
Organism: Acidimicrobiales bacterium; assembly: GCA_037969565.1. Lineage (GTDB taxonomy): Bacteria > Actinomycetota > Acidimicrobiia > Acidimicrobiales > SZUA-35 > SZUA-35. The sequence goes on from JBBKXQ010000046.1 coordinate 52,459, forward strand.
CGTCTCGGTTGTCGAAGAGACGCTCGACCCGGGAGTACTGCTTGCCGTGAGTGCCGTCGGTGTGCTCGGCGGGGGCGAGGAAGCCGAGCAGGGAACGGCGGTTTCGCTGTGGGCCGGACAAACCGGACCAGTCGAACCGGTGCGTCTCGAAGCGCTCGACGAGCGACCCGACAGCGACGTGATCGGTCTGCCTGACGAGGTCGTTCCCGGTTCCACCTTGCTCCTCCTGGCCGACCCGTTCTCCTTCCCTGTCGACGGCTTGATCGAACAACTGCCGCCGGACGTGGCTGTTGTCGGCGGCCTGGCGTCGGCAGCCTCGGCCCCCGGCGGCAATCGATTGTGGCTGGGCGGCTCCACCCGCCCGAACCACGCCCTCCAAACACTCAGCGATGGTTCGTTCAGCGATGGCGCGGTGGGTGTACTGATTCCGCCCGGCGTCGTCAACGTCACGGTGAGCCAAGGGTGCCGGCCGGTCGGGTCGCCGTGGGTCGTCACTGCAGGTGAAGGCAACCTGATCTTCGAACTCGGCGGGCAGCTCGCTGTGGATCGGCTGCAGGACGTGATCGCCGCAATGTCCGCCGCCGATCGCATCGCCGGGTCCCGCGGCTTGCACATCGGCCTCGTGGCCAATGATCAGCAGGAAACCTACGGCCCCGGGGATTTCCTGATTCGCACCGTGTTCGGAATCGAGCAGGAGTCGCAAGCGGTCGCGATCGGAGCCGCAGTCGAGGTCGGGCAGTTGGTCCAGTTCCAGGTGCGAGACCCCGATTCGGCCACGGCCGATCTCGAGCGGCTCTTGAGCGAACTCGGCGGCCGACCCGAAGGCGCGCTCGTGTTCACCTGCAACGGTCGGGGCACGCACTTGTTCGCCGAACCGCACCACGATGCAGCACTCGTGTCGGAATTCGTTGCGGGCGGCGTGGCGGGGATGTTCTGCGCCGGTGAGCTCGGACCCATCGGAAATCGCAACGCGGTTCACGGATTCAGCGCGGCGATCGTCACATTCGGGCAGCTACGGTGAACTGGTCCAACGACCAGGGGTAACCAGTGAACACTCAGGCAGACGCCGACCTTGAACAACGCGGCATCGATGTGATTCGGGGGTTGGCGATGGATGCGCCCGCCGCCGCCAATTCCGGCCACCAGGGAACGGCGATGGCACTTGCTCCGCTGGCCCACGTTCTCTTCACGAGAATCTTGAAATTCGACGCCGCCGATCCGAGCTGGCCCGATCGCGATCGGTTCATTCTCTCGAACGGGCACGCCTCGATTCTGCAGTATTCGATGCTTCACCTCACCGGTCAGGGCCTCACACTCGACGACCTCAAGGCGTTCCGGCAATGGGGATCGGAGACGCCCGGCCATCCCGAGTCACACACGGTCGGCATCGAAGTCACCACGGGCCCGCTCGGTCAGGGTTTCGCCAATGGTGTCGGCATGGCGATCGCCGAGCGGAACCTGCGGGCTCGTTTCGGAGAAGGAGCGGTCGACCACTTCACCTACGTCATCGCCGGTGATGGTTGTCTGTCCGAGGGCCTGAGCCACGAGGCAGCGTCGTTGGCCGGCCATCTCGGTCTGGGTCGATTGGTCGTTGTCTACGACGACAACCACATCACGATCGACGGCATCACCGAACTGGCGCTGAACGACGATGCGGCGATGCGCTTCCGGGCCTACGGCTGGGATGTCGACGAGGTCGGCGAGATCGCCGACGACCTCGACGCACTCGAGGGAGCGCTCACCCGAGCGAAGGAGGTGACCGACAAGCCCACGATCATCATCCTGCGGAGCCACATCGGTTACCCCTCCCCCGACCACACCGACGACCACGAGGCCCATGGCCTGGCCTTCGACGCCGCCGACATCACCCGCACCAAAGAGGTGATGGGTATTCCCGACGAACCGTTCTGGGTTCCGGATGCCGTTCTGGCCTACTACCGCGAGGCGGGGCAGCGGGGGACGGTGGCGCATGGCGAGTGGGAGGCCCGAAATCCCGATTTCGATCCGGCGTTCACCGAAGGGTGGGCCGACGCCCTTCCCACCTTCGAACCCGGCGGAAAGATGGCCACTCGTAAGGCATCGCAGGCCGTGGTGAGTGCGCTCGCTCCAGTGGTTCCGGGGATGATCGGCGGCGCCGCCGATCTCACGGGTAACACGGGCACCAAGTTGTCCGACTTCGGCGTGCAATCGGCGGCCACGCCCGAGGGCCGTCAGATCTACTTCGGGGTGCGGGAGAACGCGATGGGGTCGATCCTCGTCGGGGCCGCCCACCACGGAGGAGTCGTGCCGTTCGGTGGCACGTTCCTCGTCTTCTCCGACTACATGCGACCCGCCATCCGGCTCGCTGCGCTGTCGGAAGCGAATTGCATCTTCGTCTACACCCACGACTCCGTTGGGGTCGGCGAAGATGGGCCGACCCACCAGCCGGTCGAGCATGTGATGTCGTTGCGGGCCATCCCGGATTTGCAGGTCATTCGACCGGGCGACGCCACGGAAACTGCGGGGGCGTGGAAGCTGGCCCTCGAGCATGATGGTCCTTCGGCCTTGATCCTGAGCAGGCAAGACCTTCCGATTCTCGAGTGCACGAGCGCCGAGATGGTCTCGGCTGGTGCCTACGTCGTCGCCGACGACGAAGACGCTCAGGTCGTGTTGATCGGTACGGGTTCGGAATTGTCGCTCTGTCTGGATTCGGCGGCCGCGCTGGCCGAACAGGGTGTGCCGGTTCGGGTCGTTTCGATGCCCTGTTGGGAAGCCTTCGAGCGGCTTTCCTACGGCGAACAAGACGAGGTACTTCCTCCTGAGCTGCCGAAAGTGTCGGTCGAAGCGGGAATCACCCTCGGTTGGGATCGCTGGGCCGAACTTCCCGTGGGAATCGATCGGTTCGGGGCATCGGCACCGGGTGGTCAGGTGTTGGATGAACTGGGTATGAACGTCGACAACGTCGTTGGTGCCGTCCACGAACTTCTCGCCGAACTCTCAAAGGACTGAACATGAGCAGCCGTTTGCACGACCTTTTCGACCAGCAGGGCCAGAGCCCGTGGCTGGACAACCTCCGTCGGGGATGGCTGGCCGACGGCACCATGCAGGAGTGGGTCGACAGGGGCGTGCGCGGTCTCACCTCGAACCCGTCGATTTTCGCCAATGCGATGATCTCGAGTGACGAGTACGACGCCGATCTGGAGACCTTCATCCGAGGTGGCCAGACGGTCGAAGAGGCCTATTGGAACCTCGCCGTCGACGACATCCGCTCGGCTCTCGGGCTGCTCACTCCCACGTTCGAAGAAAGTGGTGGCCTCGACGGATTCGTCTCGATCGAGGTGTCGCCGACGCTCGCCAACGACGAGGCCGCAACCGTCGAGGCGGCACGTGGTCTCGACGATCTCATCGACGCTCCCAACCTGTTCATCAAGGTTCCGGCCACGGCCGAGGGGGTGCCGGCCATCCGCACCCTGATCGGTGAGGGTCGCTCGATCAACGTCACCCTGATCTTCAGCCTCAACCGCTACCGCGACGTGATGGAGGCCTACATCGCCGGCCTCGAAGACTTCGTTGCCGACAATGCGGATGCCGACCTGTCGGGAATCTCATCGGTTGCCTCGTTCTTCATCAGCCGGGTCGACGTCAATGTCGACCGTCAACTGGAGGTCATCGGAACCGACGATGCGTTGGCGCTGATGGGCAAGGCAGCCGTTGCGCAGGGTCAGCTCGCCTACGAAGCGTTCCTCGCAACATTCTCGGGCTCCCGGTGGGACGCACTCGCGGCCAAAGGCGCTCGGGTGCAGAGACCGCTCTGGGCCTCCACCTCGACGAAGAACCCCAGCTACCCCGACACGTTGTATGTCGACACGCTGATCGGTCCCGACACGGTCAACACGTTGCCCGACAAGACGCTCGACGCCTTCGAGGATCACGGCACGCTGGCCCGCACGATCGACGCAGATTTTGCCGGCGCTCATCGCGTGATCGATTCGCTTCTGGCCCTGGGTATCGACTTGGAAGAAGTCGCTGTCGTGTTGGAAGACGAGGGTGTTGCCAGCTTTGCCAAGTCGTTCGAGGACGTGCTCCAGACGCTGGCCACTCGAGCCGCCGAGTTCAAGGACTAGGCCCAGTCACGCCGCCAGCGCGGCCTTTTGTGAGCGCCGCCTTCGTGAGCGCGGCCTTTCGTGAGCGCGGCCTTGCTCAACCCCGGACCATCACGCTGATGCGTTCGCCGGCATTTGCCACCTTGGGTACGGCGTGCTGCCAGCAGGCCTGGATCGTGCCGCCCAGCACGAACAGGTCGCCGTCGCCGAGTAGCCACTTCCGTGAGGATCCTCCGCCCAGGGGTCGAATGCAGAACGGGCGTCGTTCTCCGACCGAGATGATGGCCACGATGCTGTCTTCGGGCAGGGGCACCCGGTCGGCGTGCCAGGCCACCGAGTCGGCGCCGTTGCGGTAGAGATTGCAGCCCACTCGGTCGAACGGCCGGTGGTAGTGGGTGTCGAAGAGTTGGCTCAGTGCGTCGAGGTCGGGCGGGATGTCAACGTCGGTTCGTTCGAACGAATTGATCAGGCGGGGCACATCGACGATGCGGTCGTACATCGGGCGTTGCATGCTCCGCCAGGGAAGATCGCTGCGTAGTCGATCGAGCCATTCATCAGCGCCCGGTAGCCAGGCGGGCGCATGGTCGATCCATGAACCGCGCCCGAGGTCGATGCGCGTGAGGGGTCCGATCGCGGCAGGAACCGTGGCGGCACCGAGGGCGAGGAAACTGGTTTGTCTCACGTCGTGGCCTCCGATCATCAGATGAGGATGGGCTACGAAGTGCAGGATAGACGAACGTGTGTTCGATCGCTATGCGAGTGGGGTGAGGGCCTCGATGTGTCTGGGTGACAGACCGCAGCAACCGCCCAGGATCTGCACCCCTCGGTCTCTCCACCCTTTGGCGAACTCGTGTAACTCGGCCGGCGGAATGATCTCTTCGAACTGCCACTCGGGCATGGCGAAATAGCCGGAGTCGGGGTAGGCCATCAGCGGGATGTCGAAGTGATTTGCCACGATGTCGATGGCGTCGCCGCTGACGTCTGCTTGCGTGTGCATCACACCGGCCGCTGCCACCTCATAGCCTGCGGCCAGTTCGGTGATCTCGTCGAACGCGATGTCGGCCTCGGTGGTGAAGCTGAGTACTTCTCCACCGTGACCCCGACGGGCCGATAGGCCCGCCCAGACGGGAAGTCCGGTGGCAATCGCGGCCTCGAATGCGAGTGGCATCCGCTCGGGATGGAACATCATCTCGAGGATGATCAGGTCGCAACCCTCGTCCTTGTGCAGGTGGGCGAGTTCGCCGAATGCATCGGCCAACTGCCCGTTTGACGGGGTTCTGGAACGGTCGGCGTGAGCCTCACCCGAAACGATTGGCACCATGTGGGACAGCGATCCGGCAACGGCGACACCGGAAACGCCGCTCGACTCTCTCGCCTCCAAGGCCGCGCCCACAGCCGACCGATTGAGGTCGCCGAAATGCTTTTCGAGGCCGGCCGCACGGAGCATGACCCGCGATGATGCGTAGGTGTTGGCGGTGATCACGTGTGCCCCTGCGGCGATGTAGTCGCGGTGGATCGTCTTCAACAGCTCGAGGTTGTCGAGCGTGGCCGCGCCGCACCAGGCGTCGGGGTTCATTGCGGCACCGCGGTGCTCCAGCTCGGTTCCTGTCCCACCGTCGAGAATGACGGTGCCGCCCGATTGAAGTCGTTGGTCGATACTGGCGTAGCTCACGGGCCGCAGGATACGCGTGGGGGCAGGATGTCGGGTATCCGTTGGGGGATCTGCGTCATGCGGCGATCAGCGGGACCCGGCGATCAGCGAGATGCGGCGATGATGGCGGCGACGGAGGCTTCGACGTCGGCGTCGGTAGTCAGGTGATTGCTCACCGAGATGCGCATGACCGCTTGGTCGCGCCAGACCGACCCGCCGAGCCAACAGGTGCCGTCGTGTTGCACGGCGGCGATGACGGCCCGGGTCTTCGCGTCGTGGTCGTCTGCTCGTCCCGACGCGGCAAGGAAGCGCACGAGTACCTGGTTGAGCACGACCTCGTTGAGTACTTCGATTCCGGGTTCGGCCGAGAGCAGCTCGGCGAATCGGCGGGCGTGGGAACAACACCGCTCGACGATGGCCTCGATTCCATCTCGCCCGAGCGACGCCAGGGCGGCATAGACGGGGACGCCTCGGGCCCGTCGGGAGAACTCGGGGTTCCAGTCGACCGGATCGCGGTCGGTGCCCGGATCGGCCTGCACCAGGTAGGCCGCGCTGACGGTCATGGCGGCCCGGTGGGATTCAGGATGGCGGCAGATCACGATGCCGCAGTCGTAGGGGACGTTGAGCCACTTGTGGGCATCGGTCGACCACGAGTCGGCCTGATCGAGACCGGCGAGCCGGGGGGTGTTGTGGCTGGCGGCCGCCCATAGTCCGATTGCGCCATCGACATGGAGCCACGCACCGTGGGCGTGGGCGACGGCCGCAAGCTCGCCGACTGGGTCGAGGGCGCCGGTGTTCACGTTTCCGGCCTGACAGCACACGATGGTCGGGCGTCCCGGATCGGAGGACAGAACACGTTCGAGGTCGACGGGCAACATGCCACCGTTGGCGTCGACTGCTACTCGCTCGATCGATCGAGTGCCCAGGCCCAGGAAGCGGGCCGCCCGCGGCACTGATGCGTGAATCTCCTCGCCAACGACGAGGCGAATGGGGGGCGAGCCCGGTAGGCCATCGGCCTCGACGTCCCAATCCACGGCGGCCAACACGTGATGGCGTGCCGCCGCGAGTGCGGTGGTGTTTGCCATCTGGCCACCCGTCACGAACGCGAACGAGGATTCTGGGGGCAACCCGAGCAGGTCGAGCATCCAACGACCGGCGACCTCCTCGATCACCGACGTCGCCGGGCTGGGTGAGAACAGTGCGGCGTTCTGGTCCCACGCAGTGACGAGCCAGTCGGCGGCGAAGGCGGCAGGTAGGGCACCACCGATCACGAAGCCGAAGAACCGCCCTGAACCCATCCCCATGAGGCCGCCGGCCTCGACGGCGTCGGCCATTTGGTTGACCACCGTGGCCGGATCGGCGCCGTGCTCGGGGGTGGGACCGCCGAGCGCGGCCCGCAGCTCGTCGGGAGTTGCCGTTGGCGTGACCTTCGAGTCGCCCAGGCTCTGCCTGTACGCAATTCCTCGCTCGGCCACCGCTCGGAAGAATTCGGATTCGTCCATTCAGATCAGTCTTCGGGAAGAGCGGCGAAATCACGCTTCGTGTTCTTGTACCACCGCATTCCTGAGATGGGCTTCCTCCACCGGCCTTTCATGTCTTTCAGCGCAGGCTCGTGATGCGCATCGCCATCGGCGGCCTTTTCTTTCAAGTGGCTGTCTTGCAATTTGATGATCGCATCAGCGGTCTCGCCACGCAGCGTGAAATCGCACGGTCCGCCCAATTGCTTGCACGTCATACTCTTCATCGTCGTTCTTCCTTCTGCACATTGGTCCGTCGATTGGACGTATTGCTGTTTCGGGTTGCTCTATCGGGAACCGCATCACCGCTTCAAAGTTCGCATCAACAGTCGGGATCGTGCCTTGGCCCTCGTGCCGACGATGTTAGGTTCAAACGCCCGATCGA
>JBBKXQ010000047.1:0-9169 GCA_037969565.1 Acidimicrobiales bacterium
TTCGATCGGGAACCCGATGTGGCCGGGGCCGTTTACTGGATTGGCAAGGCTCGGGCTGGCTTCACGTTGGAGCAGATCGCCGAATTCTTCACCGGCGTGCCCGAGTACAAGAACCTGTATGACGGCACGACCAACGAACAATTCCTCGATGTGGTCTACCTCCACGTTCTGGGCCGTGGCTACGACCAGGGCGGATTCGTGTATTGGCTCGACCAGATGAACAGATTCGGGTTGTCCCGAGGTGGCGTCGTACGTTGGGTCACGGCTTCAGCCGAATTCAAGGGCAACTATCCGTACGCGCCGATTGTCGTTGCCGTGGAGCCCGTGTTGCCACCACCGGTGCCAACCCCTCCTCCGACGACCTACAAGAATTGCACAGCCGTCTGGAATGCGCTGGGACGACCGATCCTCAGAAACGATCCCGGATATGAACTGAAGTTCGACGCTGACCAAGACGGCATCGGCTGCGAAAACGACCCTCGCTGACAACCTGAGGCCCGGGTCGACGATCTTCCGGGGCGGTGCATGGTCTGACACCGGATTGCGGTGAGTCACTCCTACGATCGCCCCCCATGCTCCAACGCCTCAACCGTGCCAAACCTCTACTGCTCGCGTTTGCTCTCGTCGCAGCCTCCTGCGGAGAGAGTGAACCGACCGTCGATGCCTCATCGGCGAGCACCGTTGCCGCGTCGCCTGCAGCTGATGTTGCCGGCTGTCCGGCCACGGACGGTTCGCAAACGCAGCAGCAGGAATTCGCCGACGTTCAACCGTTCTGCATCGATCCTGAGCTCACCTACGTCGCCGACGTGGTCACCAACAATGGTTCGTTCTCGATCGAGCTGGATCCAGCAATCGCTCCTCAGACAGTCAACAACTTCGTGACCTTGGCCCGATTCAAGTACTTCGACCAAACCGTCTGCCATCGGATCATCCCGGGCTTCGTTGTGCAGTGCGGAGACCCAACGGCGACCGGTGCCGGCAACCCGGGTTATCGATTCCCGGATGAACTCCCCGAGGCCGGCCAGTACCAACTCGGATCGGTCGCAATGGCGAACTCCGGCCCTGACACCAACGGCAGCCAGTTCTTCATCATCACCGGCGATTCCGGAGCTGCGCTCCCCCCGCAATACTCGCTTTTCGGTCAAGTCACGAGCGGACTCGAGACGACCGTTGCGGATCTCGACCAATTGGGGTCGGGCGCCGGGACTCCTACCGCAGAAGTCGTCATCGAGTCCGTCACGATCAGCGAAGCCTGAGATGAACATCGCTCACATCACCGCCTTTGCGAACGGGTCCGTCGTGGCAACCGAGGCCAGCCCCCTCGGTGACGGCCGGATCGACAACCTCATCATCAGCAGCAGCGTCCACCTCGTGACCGGGATGCTGGTGCTGATCACCATGACGCTCGCAACGGTGTTGGTCGCAAGACATGCAGCACGCAATGAGGCAATCACCCGGCCGGCTCAGATCGCCATTGCGTCGGCCCAAGCCGTGCTGGCGGTTCAGGTCCTTCTCGGCATCAAACTGCTCGATCAGGGTCAAGGCATCGTCCAGCTCTACATCCACTATGTCGGTGGCCTCATCCCGCTCGGGGTGTTCCTGGTGGCGGGCTGGTTCGCCCGCGGCGACAGCGGCAAAAGCAGCCGAGCACTCACGGTGTTGCTCGTCGGCGGGAACGTCTCGGCCTACATGGCCTTCTTCATTGGTCGAGCCTTCGCCAACCAGTAGATCCCCGCGACGGGAACGATGCCGGGTCAGTCAGGGTTGTCGTGTTCATGACGAATACGCAGAATCGGGTTCGCATCGAGGCCAACCCCAAATGGATCCGGGGCTTCCTCCGGGGCAAAATCGTTGTCGACAGCACGAATGCCCGCCTCGTTTGGGAGGTTCCGTACTATCCGGCATGGTATTTTCCGCTTGCGGATGTCGAGGCCGACCTGAAAGAGAACGGCGAGACACTCCGCTCCCCCAGCCGGGGCGAAGGCACGCGATACGACCTCATCGTCGACGGACGCTTCGTGTCCGATGCGGCTTGGCGACACCTCGACTCCCCCGTCGAAGAACTTCGGGATCTCGTGCGCATCGAATGGGACGCACTCGATTCGTGGTTCGAAGAAGAGGTCGAGGTCTTCGTACACCCCCGCAGCCCAGAAGTTCGGATCGACGCGCTTCCATCGTCGCGCCACGTTCGCGTCCTGGTCGACGGTGAGGTCATTGCCGATTCCTCGCAACCCACACTGCTGTTCGAAACCGGTCTCCCGACTCGCTACTACCTGCCGAAATCCGACGTGCGGATGGATCTCCTCGATCCGACCGACACCGAAACGGCCTGCCCGTACAAGGGCTGGTCGCACTATTGGAACGTCGAAGTCGGAGACACGATTCACGAAGACATCGCATGGGGCTACCGCTCCCCTGTTCACGAGTCGGCCGCCATCGCCGGACTCGTCTGCTTCTACAACGAGAAAGTCGACATCGAGATCGACGGTCGACTCCTCGAGAAACCAAACACCAAATTCAGCTGACCTTGATCAACCGGCGGAAGCTCGAGCCGCGATCGATCGAGCCACTCCGTAGGCGATCTTGGCGTTGTCGAGCAGCATCGACTTGAATGTCCACGGGGTGAAGGTGAACAGCTGGACGTCGGTGGTCGCGGTCGCATCAGCATTGCGGGGCGCCTCGACGAGCAGAGACATCTCGCCGAAGAAGTCACCGGCCATGAGCCGGGCCAGCGATTGACCGCCACGGCTGATCTCGACCGTCCCATCGAGAATCAGGAAGAAGGCCACGCCTCGCGTCGCTTCGCTGACGATCACCGAACCAGCTCGCTTGTTCATCACCCTCCCCTCCTGCGCCACGGCTTGAATCTCCTTGGCCGAGCACTCGCCGAAGAGCGGGACATTCGACAACGCTTTCACGAGGACGGGATCGGGTTTGTTGGCCATCCCCGTATCCAAGCACAGCTCGGCAGAATATTCCGGAACAACGGACCCGAACCGGCCAAGGGTCAATGCGCCAACGCCAACTTCCTCACGACGCTTCGACAACGTGGCTCGGTCGACGCCGGGGTCAGCGCTGAATTGCCGACGCGAGTGCATCGATGGTGGCGGCCCGCTCGTCGGGGTCCGGCGTCGGGATCACTGCGGTGAAGTCCGAGGCGCCGGCCTCGGCGATCCGACCGAGGCCGTCGCAGACCTCGTCGGCACTGCCGATCAGCGAGATGTCGGCCGGGCCGGCGACGCCCTCGATGTCGAGCATGGCCCGATACGACGGGAGCTGGCCATAGATCGTGAGCGTCTTGGCGACCATCTCTCGAGCGGCCGTGGCGTCGTCGGTGACCCAAACCGGGAGACTGCAGACGACCGAAGGAGCGGCCCGGCCAGCGGCCGCGGCCGCTTCATTGATCTTGGGCACGATCTGCTGCTCGAGCGTCTTGGGGCCGACACACCACAGAATGGTGCCGTCGGTTCTCTTGCCGGCAATCTTCAGCATTTGATCGCCGAGGGCTGCGAGCATCACGGACGGAACATCGTTGGTCGGTCGGGCGTACTCGCCCCCGAACGACCAGACCTCGCCGTCGTGATCGCAGCGTCCTTCTTCCAGCAAGGGCTGCAGTACGTCGAGGTAGTCGAGCATGTGCCGAATGGGCTTCTCCCATTTCATCCGCCAGTTCTCTTCGACCGACAGCTGGTGAGCGAGACCGATGCCGAGAACGGTCCGACCCCCGGTGGCGGCCTGGGTGGTCAGGGCCTGGGCTGCGAGGGCCTGCGGGTGCCGAGGCCACGTCGGCACGACCGCGGTGCCCATGGTGATCGCCGATGTCGATGCGCCTGCAACCGCAAAGACGGTGAGCGCATCGACCAAGCCGGTCTGCGCCAGCCAGTACGAAGCGAACCCCTTCCCTTCGGAGGCCGCGATGTCGGCCGTGAGGGTTGTGATGTCGGGACGGGCAAGAAGGCCGGAGCCATTGATTCCGATACGCATCCGGCAAACCTAACCAATCGCTTCGGCCGGCGGACCGAATTCAGTCCTCGTGATAGGCGAGCTCGAAGCGTTCGAATACCACGGGGAGATCGTCGCGAAACTCGTGACCGATGGTCGGGAGGTAGCGGCGAAAGAAGTTCTCGTGGCCACGGACCCAATCATCGCGGCTGCGGTCGCCCTCACCCTCGTCCCAGGCGAACTCGTCGTCGACGCTGTTGAACGGTCCGACTCGCACCTCCGTCGTGGTCAGTACGGCCCGCGGCCGACCCGTGCCATCGCACACCACCCAGCGATCGCCAACGGTCGGGATCGGGGTTCCCTCGAGTTCGAAGTCGAGTACTGCGCCGGCGGTTGCCCGCTTCGGGCCACGGATCACCAGCTCGAGGAGTTCGTCTGCCAGATCCACATGATCACCAAAGAAGTCGGCATCACCCGGACCCGGCGTGGAATCGGGCAGGTCTTTGGCCGAGAGGAAACGGTCCCAGAACTGTTCGACGGTGACCGAATCGATTTCGGGAAGGGGTCGATGCTGCATCGATGGACGGTAGTCCCTTCGATCGGGGCGGTTCACGAGTGGTGATCGTGAACCAAGCCGAGTATCGGAGGCAGGGGCCGTTCGTGTACGAAAAAGAGTCGGTGGGTCGCTCGGGTGATCGCCACATACAGCAGACTGAGGCCCCTTGGCTCGTCGAGAAAACGCTGAGGCTCGACGATCACGACGTGATCGAACTCGAGCCCTTTCGCCTGCCAGGGATCGAGCCATACAACGCCGGCGCCGTGACCCTTCGTCGGCAGATCGAATCCGATCACCGCAAGCCTGCCCTCGGGAGTCAGCCGCCGCTGCTCGGCGACGAACACCGAGAGTTCCGAAGCTGGAAGGGCGTGAGTCGCAGGTGCAACGCCCGATGATCGGATCGCCTGAGCGGCCGGGAGTCCTGGTGCCAATTCGGCGAGAAGTCGCGCCGCAACTTCGCTGATCTCCGACGGCGACCGATAGTTCACCGTGAGTTCCGCGTATGCAAAGTCTCCGACGGAGGAGGGCAAGTGATCGCTCCAGGACCCGGGCTCGCCGATCGAACGTTGGGCCAGATCACCGACAATCGTCATCGATCCCCCAACGGCTCTGCGGGCCACCATTCTCCACTGCATCGGCGTGAGGTCCTGCGCCTCGTCGACGATGACATGGCCGAACCGCCAATCCCGTTCCAGAGCCGCCAATTCGGCCACGGTGGCCCCGACTTCATCGAGCTCGTCCGGGCTGTCGACGTCGAGTTCGGTGAACGGCTCGCCATCGGCGTCGAGGAGCGGTTGGCCGTTGTCTTCGGCCCTGATGATGCGGTCAGCCATAACCGAACCGATCGTCCTCGAACGCAGGTCGCTCGCCGGCGCTGTACTCGGCGCCATCGGAGCCGAACTCGTCGAGCGTCGGGTCGTCCAAGCTCGTGACGAAGAGGTCGTCACGCTCGTCCTCCTCGGCAAATTCCGATTGATCGGGTTCTTCGTATCCATCGAGCATCGAGACGACCGACTCGTCGGCCTCCTCGCTCAACTCGAATTCGGTTGCGGCATCACGCTCGAGAATCCGCTGGTCTTCGGATTGGCCGCCCAGTTGGCCTCCGACCAGCACCAGCAGCTCATCGAGCAGCGGCAAGTCGGCGTTGCTCCACCGGGCATCGCCGAGTCGCTCTTCGGGGACCCGTTCCCGCCACAAGAGGCGGCGCTCGGACGAGGTCAGCAGCTCTTCCCGGGCGGCCAAGCGGAGCAGCGCTCGAGAACCGAGCAGATCGTTCAATGCCTGCTCGGGCGACAGCGGTGGCCAATGTCGAATGAGGAAGGCTTCCACTTCGGGCGAATTCGAGAAGGTGGCGATTGCGTCTTCTCGATTCACGAACGACGGGTCGAACACGTCTCGGCACAGGGCTTCGATGACCAGGGCTCGAAACTCGTTTGCGCCTTCGTTGTGCACTCGGTGCCGCTGGGCCCGCTCGAAACGGCTCACGAGGTCGTCCCGACTGATACGGGCTTTGGTTGCGCCATAACGGACGACCAGCGGCTCCTTCGGCCGACGCCGCCGATCGCTGGCGGCGTTCGCCAGCAGTTGCGCCATACACGCCCGGCCCTTGATCTCGGCTATGTCGGCCCGCTCGTCGAGACCACGCCGAACCCCGGGATAGAGCTCGGAGGCGGTGACCGAAACGACCCCGCTCTCGCCCAACGACGGCAACACGCCGGCGATGTAGCGCAGAAACTCCTTGCTCGGCCCGACGATCAACACGCCCGTGTCGGATAGTTCGGCCCGCTGGTCATAGAGGAGATACGCAGCGCGATGTAGGGCCACGACCGTCTTGCCCGTGCCCGGGCCACCCTGTACGACCAGCGCCCCAGTGCTTGGAGCGCGAACCACTCGATCCTGCTCGGCTTGAATCGTTGCGACCACCGAGCGCATCTGCAAATCGGTCGGCGCCGAAACCGACGCCAGTATCGCGGCCTCGCCCCGGAGTCCGTGCTCGCCGACCAGCGTTGCGATGTCGAAGACCTCGTCGGAAAAGCCGCTGATCTCGTCAACCGGTTCGGAGCCACCTTCTCCGTAGAACAAGTGCCGACGGCTGCGGACACCCAACGGTTCGAGGGGGGTGGCGCGGTAGAACGGCATGGCGGCCCGCGCCCGCCAATCGACCAACAGGGCATCATCGTCGTCGATCACGCTCAACCGACCGACATACAGTCGTTCGCCGGAGTCGTCGGTGACATGGCCAAAGGCCAAGGCCTCCCCCATCGACTCGAGATCCTGCACTCGCCGAAAGGCGTGCATGGTCCGGTCCGAGGTCTGGCGCACCAGCGCAGCGCGAACGGCGGCATCGACCTCGGCATCCTCGTCGACGAGGTCGCGGATGCCCTCTTCGGTCATCTCGGCCGCCTCGGCGGCGAGTCGTTGCGCCGACTTGCGGGCTCGTGTCAGGTGGCTTCGATGAACGCGCCGAATCTCGTCGAGTACGGCTCGTTCTGCTTCGAGTTCGGGGTCGGACGGGTCAGCGATGCAAACACGCTAACGGGATCATTCGGCCCGACGATTGAAATTGCTGTTGACCATCCAGCGCAACACTTTGGGCGACACGTCGTAGCGGCTGGCCACGACGCCGAGGTCGACGCCGGCCATCAATTGATCCAAGATCTCCGGCGATTGCTCCAGCAACTCGTCTCGTTCGGTCACGTAGTCAACGGCACGTTGCACGGTGCTGGGCGCACACCCCCACTTTCGGGCAACCATCGTTCGTGACATGCCGGCGGCAACATCGTTGCTCAACTCGTCGTAGTCGTATTTCGTGGATGATCGATCACCGACCTGCTCGGCCGTCCGACGGTCGGCAGCAGCCATGAACTGAGCCGAATGCTGGGCCCGGTCGGCCTGGGAGGCGGCGTAGGTGGCCAGGCTCTGAGCATCAACTCGACCAGCAGCGGTACTCACGATGGACCACAGCCGAAAGGCTTGCTCGAAACTCTGCTCCGACGTCAGCCGTTCCGCGCTCCGTCGGAGATCACCCAGCGTCAACGATTGTGACTGGTGGTGAAGATCGATGTCGACCACGAGGGTCGATCGATCAACACTCCCGGCGATTGGTTTGAGACGCAGTCGACCACGGCCGATCGCTTCAGGATTGAGATCGTTCGAATTCTCCATGATGATGCCCATACAGGTGCTCCGGTGAGTTTCGCGCAACGTGCTGCAACCTTCTCGTCGGACGGAACGACCCCGAATCAACCGGTCGACGCTGGGTCGAAATACCCAGATGACGAGTCACTTCCGCCCAAATATGTCACTCATGAAGCAGCGAAACATGCCGAAGTAATCAGCCATGACGGAGATTTCCCCAGCACTCGCGCACATGCGACCGCCGAACAAGATCGCAGACCTCGGCATCTCAGTGTCGCTTGTGGAGGATCTGTTCCTTCGACGACTGTTGGCCGAGCGGATGGCAACGGTGCATGAACTCAGCCAGGCGCTCTGTATCCGATCGTCCATCGGTCGAGAAATCAGTGAGGAACTCCGCGACAAACAACTTCTGGAATACCACGGCCTCGAAGGCCGCGACTATCGCTGCGGACTGACCGAATTGGGCAGTCGGATGGCGATGGAGCGTATGCAGCAGACGACGTACGCCGATGCCGCTCCCGTTTCGCTCATCGACTACACCGCCACGGTCGAGCGCCAAAAAGCGGCGATGATCATCAATCGGGAAACAATCCGAGCGGCCTTCAGCGACCTCGTCGTCGAAGACGCCATGCTCGATCAGTTGGGTCCGGCGTTCATGAACGACGGGGCCATTTTTCTCTACGGGCCCCCCGGAACGGGCAAGACCAGCCTCGCCGAACGAATGATCCGGATTCACGACGACTTCGTGATGATCCCTCATGCCGTCACCCACGACAACGCCATCATCACGGTTTACGACCCATCGATCCACAAAGCGATCGCCGAACAACCGGTGGATCTCGACCCTCGTTGGGTGGCCTGTGAGCGGCCGCTCGTGATGGTCGGCGGCGAGATGGACATCCGGATGCTCGAACTCGAGCACGACAAGGTCAGCGGCGTCTACACCGCTCCCCTTCAGATGTTGGCCAACAACGGAATCCTCGTCGTCGACGACTTCGGCCGCCAGTCGTTCCGGCCCGACGAACTGCTCAACCGTTGGATCATGCCGCTCGCTCGCGGCATCGACTTCCTGCGCATCGCCAGCGGCTCGAAACTCACGGTTCCATTCGAGCTCAAGCTCGTTGCATCGACCAACCTCGACCCCAACGCCCTCGGCGACGACGCCTTCCTGCGCCGACTACGCAACAAGGTCTTCGTCGGTCCGATCACGGAGAATGCCTTCAACTGGATCCTCGTGCGTGTGGCCAAAGCCAAGGGCATCGAGGTGAACGCGGAAGATGCGGCGTATCTACGCAACATCGCCATCTCGCACATCGGTGAACTCCGGCCCTATCTCGTCGCTGACTTCTGCGACCTCATGGAAGGGGTCTGCGCCTACGAGCAAGTACCCAAGCGACTCGACCGCGCCATGATCGACCGGGTCGCCGACGTTTACTTCGTCAACGAAGCGAAGGGCCAGGCCACGTCGAACCGCAGAGATCAACCAACGGCGACCACCTCGGTTCCACTCGCTGCGGCGATGGCGCCCGAACC
>JBBKXQ010000048.1:0-4148 GCA_037969565.1 Acidimicrobiales bacterium
TAGACAGCGGTGACCTCGAACTCACCCGGGCCGAGTGCGCCCTCTTCTTCGAGGAACACGCCGGCGGACGCCTCGGCCTGACCGAACTCGGGAGCCGATTCTCCGACCTGGTCCCAACCCTGACGCTCGAGTTGCTCCCGCACCGCTGCTGCGGCGAGGGCCGGATCGGACGAGTCGATCTCGATCGGCTGGTCGAGCACTCCGGCCTGGTGGAGCAGGTCGACCTCTTGGATCACGGTCTGCCCGGGGATCTGCTTCCACTCGGGTACGTCGCCCTTGAGCCCGATGCCGTACATCCACCACACCATGCCCATGAGCGCAATCCAGCCCATCAGGCCGGTGAAGGTGATGAGGAAGCCGAGGCGGGCCCCGAGGTTGGTGCCGAGAATCAGGTAGATCGACCCCATCCACACGGCGGTGCCGATGATGACGGTGAGGATGCCTCGGAGTTCGGGTTCCCAGTTGATGGCCAGCAGGGTCGCAAGCATCACAGGCTCCTCACGTACTCGACGATGGCTTGGATCTGCTGGTCGGTCAGCATCGAACCGAAGCCCGGCATGCGGCCGCTGCCCTGACCCTGGATGCCGTACTTGGCACCGAGCACCGAGCCGTTCTTGATGAAGTCGATCATGTCGGCTTCGTTGGGGAACGCCGTGTTGGCCTTGCCACCGGTCAGGTTCCAGCCGAACGCTCCTTGGCCGCTGACTCCCGGGTCACCCCAGCTCCATCCGGGCGTGTGACACCGCGCACAGCTGTAGGCGCCGCTGCCGAGCTCGAGGTTGTACAGCGCCTCGCCGTACGAGGCGTACGTGCCGTCGTCGACCGACGCCCTGGCGAGTGCGTCGATGTCGCCTTGGACGTCGCCCGGCAGGTGGCCCGACGGGCACGTCGCGAGGTCGTCTTCGCCCTCACCGCAATCTTCACGGTCGATCTGGATGCTGTGCAGGTAGGCGAGCAGCGTGTCGATCTGCTGGTCGTTCATCGGGCCGCCGCCCTCGACGCCCCACGGCGACATCGGGGAGAACGGCCGGCCGTACACGAGGATGAAGCGGACCTCGTCCTCGTCGATCCGGTAGAA
Organism: Acidimicrobiales bacterium; assembly: GCA_037969565.1. Taxonomy (GTDB): domain Bacteria; phylum Actinomycetota; class Acidimicrobiia; order Acidimicrobiales; family SZUA-35; genus SZUA-35. The sequence goes on from JBBKXQ010000048.1 coordinate 1,079, forward strand.
GATCGTGTTCAGCGCCGGCGCGGTCCAGCTCACGGCGGTGACCTCGCCGGTCGCAGGGTCGGTCAGGTTGTACGGCGCGGCACCGCCGCCGCCGTTCATGCCGCCGTGGCAGCCGGCGCAGTTGAAGCCGCCGTCGGCGGTCGGCGCGAACAGGCGCGAGCCCCACTCGACGAACTGTTCTTCTTTGGCCTCGGTGGCCCCCGCGAGGCGCGACGGCTCGAGGATCCAGTACAGCGGCAGGCCGACCACGATGACGACGAGCAGGATCACACCGATCCCGAGCACACGGGTCAGCCGTGGCCCTTCGAGTTCTTCGTCCTCGTAGAACTTCTTGCGGTTGGCGGCCATCTCGACCTCGGAGCCGAGTTCGTCGTGCGCCTGCCGAAGATTGAGGATGGCGTAGACGATCCAGCCGCCGAGGATGATCGCGAACAGCAGCCACGCGATCGATGTGGATGTGAGTGCGATCATCGGCGTGCTACTGCTCCGTCAGGGTGGTTCGGGGAAGCGTTCGACTGGGTGCGCATCAGTGCTCCGCGGCTCCGACGCAGTGCGGACCCTCGGCCTCCTGGCCGGTGGTGTTGGTGCCGATCGGCGAGCCCTGCACGATCGTGCCCGTGTCGACTGTGACCTCGCCCGCGCTGGAGAACTCGAGCGGGAAGTGATCCATGCCACGCGGGGCCGGGCCACCCTTCTTCTCGCCGACACGGTTGTACTGCGATCCGTGGCAGCCACACTCGAACCACTGGCTCGAGACGCACTGCGGCACGCGGCACCCGAGGTGGGGGCACTTCTGGTACTGGGCGATGAAGCCCTGCTGGATACCGGGGAGGAGGCTCGTGGCGTACTCCTCTTCGGCCTTGGGGACGGCGTCCTGCGGGTATTCGGTGATCCAGGCCCGTGCTTCCGGCGCATAGAAGAACCCGTTGCCCGTGCGGATGCCGGAGCGGATGTCGACGATTCGGCCGATGGGCACCTTGCCACCGAACCCACCCGTCTTGGTCGGCCACAGGAACGCCACGAAGCTCGCTGCGGAGAACGTGCCGATCCCGGCCGCCATCAACGAGATGGTCGCGCGGTTGAAGAACTGACGACGGCTGACGCCGAGCGCTTCGGGGTCCGGCGGCGTCCACGGCGTGAGGCCGGTGTCGGACGAGACCGGAGCGAGCCCGGCACCCGGCTTGCGGGCCGCGGCGGCTTCGGCCTCGACCTCGGCGCCCGTGCGCGCTTCGACGACGGCCTCCCGGTTACGTCGGGCCGAAGTGTCACGCTTCACGGTTTCGGCACTGAGCGCGCCGGCACCACGGACGTCGGTTCGACGCGCCAGGGTCAGAAACGCGAGGGCGCCGAGCACGATGGCTGCGCCGATGGCGATGATGATGACGGCAGTTGCATTCATGATGTTGTTGCCTCCTTGCCTACACACAACGATACGGAGCGGACGTTTGGTCCGGATTCGAGATCGTTTCTGATCTGTTCACTGCTCACAGCTCGAAGATTCCGTCGATGCCGTCGCGCCAGGGGAGTTGGAAGTTGAAGCCGGGACCGCGGAAGAACGAGCCGATCATGACGAGTACGGCCCAGAACATCAGGTGCACGGTCATGAGGGAGATCGCGAACTTGCGATCTTCGGGCTTGTTCGAGGGGTTCTTGTCGATGTACGGAGCGAAGATCAGCACGATCAGACCGACGCCGGGAATCGTCACGCCGGCGACCATGGGGTGGAACATGGTGAGCAGTTCCTGCAGACCCAGGAAGTACCACGGCGCCTTCGACGGGTTCGGGGTCTGGTTGGGGTTCGAGTGCTGGAGCAACGGGGCGTTGACCCAGATCGAGAACAGGAACGTGAACGCCGTACACGCGAGGGCAGCGACGAACTCGGCGGCGAGCAGGTGGGGCCAGGTGTGGACCTTGTCGACCGGCTGCGCCTTGACGTCTTGGATCGAGCCGGACTTGACGACGGTGAGCAGCCGCTGGGTGTGGCCACCCGGACCGGCGCCGATCGGGACGCCGCCACCGGTCGGCGTCGCCTGGACGACGGATGCCACCTTGTCGGCGACCGCGACACCGCCACCGGATGCCTCGGCATCGCCACCTTCGGATTTGGCCTTCGCGGCCTTGCTCCGCTGCAGCAAGTGCTCGGGAATGCGAGAGTCACCGGCCGCCTCGGGGGCAGGCTCGGACGCGGGCTCATCCGCGGCAGGCTCGGCCGCGCCCGACTGCTCGCGCGCCGCCTTCGCTCGTTTGAGCAAGTGTTCGGGGATCTCAGTCACGAGTTACCTCCAGTCGCAGCGTTCCCCGGCCACGCAGGCCGTTGCTGCTCGCTCGCTCGCTGGCGCTCGCTCGCTGGCGTGGGAATGAGTTGGTCAACGAATGTGCCATCAGAGCGGCCCACTGATGCCGCCGTCTTTTCGGACTCTCCAGAAGTGGATGGCCATGAAAATGACGATGATGAACGGGAAGAAGAGCACGTGCAGCACGTACCATCGCAAGAGCGTTTCGGAGCCGATCTCGGCGCCGCCGAGCAGGACGAATCTGACGTCCTGACCGAAGACCGGGGTGTACCCCATCATGTTGGTGCCCACCGCGACGGCCCAGAGTGCGAGCTGATCCCAGGGCAACAGGTAGCCGGTGAACGACAGCAGCAGCGTCAGCTTGAGCAGGATCACACCGATCACCCAGTTGAACTCGCGGGGCGGCTTGTAGGCGCCGTGGTAGAAGACGCGCGTCATGTGCAAGAAGACGGAGATCACCATCAGGTGCGCGCCCCATCTGTGCATGTTCCTGACCAGCAACCCGAACGTGACCGAGGTCTGCAGGTTCGAGATGTCGTCCCATGCCGCGGTGGCCTCGGGCCGGTAGAAGAACATCAAGAAGATGCCGGTGACCGTCAGCAGGATGAACAGGAAGAAGCTGAGTCCGCCGAGGCAGAGCGTGTAGCTCACCTTGACCGCGTGACGCTTCACCTTGACCGGGTGCAGGTGGTACAGCACCGAGTTCATGATCACGTATGACCGGTTGCGGGGACTGTCGCTGTAGCCCTTGCGGAAGATCGAACCCGGCCGGAAGA